>CANCBY010000022.1 GCA_947374445.1 Pseudobdellovibrionaceae bacterium | reverse complement strand
TCGACACCCTTTTGATCAATCATCGCGTACAAAATCCACGACACCCAGTTTGGAATTTTGTCCCAGGTTTTTTGATCAATCGCTCCTGATTTTAACTGCTGTGCCACGCGCACTTCGCTGAGTTCTTTCAAATGAAAGTTGCGATCTCCAGGATCAGTCGCTTGGCCAAAGTTCACGAGAATTCTGAACTCGTCCGATTGCTCTTTGTTAAGAGCTAGCGCTTTGGCAAATTTGCCGATCATGTCTGGCGAAAGATTGCGCTTTCCATCGATGATCATTTTTAAATAATTTGGAGATTTAATATCTGCCGCTGCCGAGAACACAGCATAGTTGTAAGGGCGAATATCTTTTTTGCTCATCTCGCGGCGGAAGTCGTAATACACACTCAGATATTTTCTGAAGTCCATGTACTCGCCGATAACTGGAGCCTGAATAATCTCAGGCATTTTTGTGAACGCCAACTCAGAGGCTTTGCTTTTGCTTTGGTCTTGAAGCTGCGAATTGATCGAATGCGGGACATTGGATTGAGAATCTTCTGCACGACTCATTGACGTTACCCCTTCAGTTAGATGCATTTGAATTTCACCCCATGTCCCAGCTATGTTCCAAACAAAAAAAATGTCCGTGCGAGTTAAGTGCTTGAAACCAAATGAATTGGCTCAATCATTGGCTCACCCCAACGGGCCAAACTTAGCGGATGCGCACAAGTTTAAAGCGGACGCGCTCAATTCTGACATCACCCAAAAACATCAACGATAAACTTCCCATGTCGCGATTGATCTGAATCGGTGTGCTCAAAGTAAGACTCTGCGATTGCATAAATTTGCCGATGAGCTGCACACGGCCTTGCTCGCTGCCATTCAACATCAGAGCAACAAAAGCAATTGGTAGCGGTGAGCTCTCACCGGCTCCGCCCACAATTTCAACGCTCTGAATTTGATAACCTTGATAGCGGTAAAAATCCATCGCTTGTGTGAGATCAAATTGTCCAAAGCCATTGAAGTTTTGACTGATCACACGCTCGATCTCGACAACGCTTCCGTAATTGCCGTTGTCACCACCATTGCCAGGATAGGGAGATGGGCCTGGGCCAGGACCTGGATAAGGTGCTGGGCCGTAAGAGCCGCAACCTGAAACAGTGGCAACAATGCTATCAATATAAATTTTGTCCATCACACGAAGACCTATATCTTGAAAATCAATTCCGATGCGTGAGTTGTAGCGAGGACGTAAGACTTCAACATTATTTGGATACGAACGAAAATCCACTTGATTGTAATCCATCATCAACGCGATCGAACCACGACGAGAAGAATCTGTCAGATTCACAACAACCGATTCGACCTGACCGCCGAAGCAAGTCTCACCAAGGCGAAGTGCTTGGCCTAGCGACATTGTTTGATCGCGCAAATAGCGACCGACGTAGACTTGTCTTTGCTGTGGATAATCGGGACGAGGCTGTGGGTATCCATTACCTGGACGATTTGGAACTGGACCCGCGCCGCCAATTCTGCCGATGCTACCAGAAACTTGGGCTGATGCGACAGAAGTGACCACTACCGATGTAGCTATCACAGAAGCAGCCATGGCTGAAACCAAAGCAGCAGAACCTAAGGCAATACGAAGTGATCTCATTTGTTCCCCCGAACGTGATGGTTATTAGGGGGCATAACGGTGTCAAAGTCTCACCACTGAGGCCCCCAGATATACTATTGAGCAAGCTTGAGGCCAAAGGCCGAACCACTCAATAAGATAAAATCGGAGCCAAAAGGAGTCTGATTTAGCAGTACTAGTATTTGATTTTGCTTTGCGTGCGCGTGAGCGTCAAATCAACCGTGTCATCATTGCTGCTCTCAAGAGCTTTCATCTTGAGCGACAAATTAAAAACACCGCGACCGTTGTTGCCAACCAAACGAGCTTCAGAAATGGCATCGCTCAACTGAGTCGAAAAAGTTTCGCCCTGGGCCAATGTCAAACCGTCTTCAAGGCTCACATTTTTGTCGATCACTTCGTTGAAGCCACCTTGCTGGTCGTCTTTGAGACCTGCAAACTTAAATGTTAAAATTTCGTTCTCGTAAGATTGCAACGTCACTTTGACCGCCGAACGGCCATTGATCACTTCAAAAGATTCCATCTTTCTAAATTTTAACAGGTTGCTTTCTTGGTTTGCGATTTTGTCAGCGTAGCGAGAATTTTTAAACAGACCAATAAACTTTTCGTACAAAGAGTCACGAATTTGAGTGTTTGGATATTTCACTGAATAATTAAAAACAGAAGTTCTAAAAATAATTTGAACTTTTTGTTCTTTTTTAATGTCGCCAAAATTAACTGTGACAACCGCCGTGTTGCAACCACCATCAGCATCATAGCATTTAAGTGAAGCTTGAGTACCAAGATTCTTGCTCAACGAGTTGCTTGCGTAAAGACGAGCCTCTTGATTTTTGAGAATCATGCCTTTTAAAACGATCTGATGCTGCTTGATAAATTGCGGAGCTTTTTGCGCTTGAGTTTTTTGCTTGGTTGCTACTTTTTCTTGTGCTTTGGCTTGCGCTTTTACTTGTTTAGGCTGAGCTTTAGCTTGAGCGGTTTCGGATTTCTTTTCAGACTTAGTCTCAGCCTTTTTTCCGCTCTGCTGTTGAGCTTGCACTGAAATAGCAGTTGCTGATTTAGCCGCAACTTGGTCTAAGTCATCGCCTTTAACGACTTGAGAGGCTTCGCCCAAAACTTCAGCTACCTGCGCCGACTCGACATCATTGTTTTGATCTTGAACATCTTGTTGTTCTAATAGAGATTTTTTTGCTCCCGCAGCTTGAACAGACGAAACTGCTACTGTCGACTCTGGTACTTCAAGCACCACAGTCACCGAGCCATCGGCACCACGAACAAGACTCGCGCTGCTGATTTGTTTGGCTTTCAAATTATTATCAGCCTGCGTTTCAGCATCAGTATTGCCTGAAGAAAGGCCTGCAAGAACCATATTTAAATTGTCATCGGCAGTTCCGGAATAATCATAGTTAGCTTCTGGCGGCAGAATCGCCTCTTTTGCACCAAAGCCATGACGAGCCTCTTTTTGTTGTGCAGAACCCGCATGTTGTTTTTTATTTTTCTCTGCACCGGCCGCCTGAGCTGCGGATGGACTCTGAGACTTACCTGCCTCGCCAGTATTGGGTACTTTGGGTGCTGTTGTTGTACCGTCAGCGGTTTGCAACGGAGAGTTGGCCTGAGGAACTGCTGGCACCGTACCGTGATCATCATTCTTTTTTGCGCAAGCAGCCACAAAGCTAACCACTGCCAACGTCATCACTAGTTTTTTTGTAATCATAAGTTCCTCATTTCTAAAAAGCCACACACCTGCCCGCTGCCTTCAATCCAATATCCGCACCAAGCTCGAAACGTTCTATTGGAGAATAGAGAATAATTGCCCCGTCAAAATCTTCGACAGGGGGCTTTTTTTTGGAACTATCGAAGCTGGCCTCTCAAAATTTTTCAAAGCTGGCCTCTCAAAGCTATTCCGGGACTATTGGCTAGAGGAATCGAATTAGAATCAGATATAAAAGTAGATCTGAGACTCTAACTTTAAAACCATCACTACAAGACGCATCAATGAAATTGAATTGAATTTTCAACCTGTTAGTGCACAAATATTTATCAAGACAAAAAATCGCTTTCAACTTTTCTTTAAAGGATTCAAAAATGAAAACACCAATCGCTCGTTTTAGAAGAAAGCAAATTGCCTCTAGCTTAGTATCAATTGTTTTTTTAGCTCTTTGTTTTATTGGGTGCAGTAAAAGCACAGATACTACTAGCGAAAGCGTCACTGACTCGACATCAAACACAAGTCAGACAGCTATGTCTCAAGCCGGGAGCAGCGCTTCAGCAACAGAAAGTGGAAGTGTTGGCTTTTTGGGTAATGAAGCTGGCGGCGAGGCCCTGAGTTCTTATGAATCTGCTAACTATGTCGATCCTGATCAGGTCCACCCGACAGCAACTGCCTGCACTTATTCAAGCGTGCGAGGAACTTGTGCTAGCAGCGCGGATACGATCACATGGGGAAGCTGCACAGTTGATGGCGGCTTGGTCACTATGTCTGGCACGTGGTCTGAAACTTTCTCTGGCACAGGTGCTAGCACTTGCACAACGCCAATCTCTTCAGGTGGTTCCGTCACACGCACATCTTCAAGCTCTGTCATGACTTTCGCTTCAGGTGCAACATTAACAACGGATACAAATGGCGGTACAGCTTGGGACGGAACAACAATCCCATCTACTGGTGAGACTGTTTCCAACAGCTCTGGCACCAGAACAATCGTCATCAATGGAATACATCGCGCGCTCAAAGGACCACGTGGAACAACATGGTTTGATCACTACATCACTTCGACGGGTTTGACTGCAACGGGCTCACGCGCAGCAGGGACTCGAAGCATTTCTGGAAGCTTAAAAGTTTATCATGGCCTTTTGAAATACACGGCGACCAGCACCTTTAACACCGTGGTTTGGGGCTCTTCGACTTGCTGCTACCCTACCAGCGGAAATATTTCTTCGACTCTCACAGGCTCATTGAGTGGCTCGACAACTCTGACGTTTTCTAGCACTTGTGGATCAGCTACTTATGTCGATACTTCTGGAACATCATCAAGCCTGACACTCACTCATTGCAGTTAAGTGAGCGTCAACGTTTACCTTATCGCCTGCTTTATCGCGCAGGCGCATTCTTCACATGCAGATCAAACCAGCGCAGCATTTCATAAATTTGCTGCTCATTGGACTCACGAGCCGAATACCAATGTGGCTCGTGAGGTAGCATCACTAATCTCACTGTGCCGCCATTGCCACGAATAGCCTCATACAAAAAACTTGCTTGCATCGGAGTCGTGCCAGGGTTGGCGTCATCAGCTCCATGAATAATCAAGAGCGGAGTTTTAAGTTTGTCAGCAAAGAAAAATGGTGAAACTTTTTGATAAACTTCTGGAGCCTCCCACACTGATCTTCTCTCGCTTTGAAAACCAAATGGAGTCAAAGTTTTATTGTAAGAGCCACTGGTTGCAACACCCGCTCTAAAAAGATTTGAATGCGCTAACAAATTCACAGTCATTAAAGCTCCATGACTATGCCCGGTAACACCGATGCGTTCTGGATCGGCCACTCCCATCTTAACAGCCTCATCGACCGCAGCCTTTGCATCCGCAATCAGTTGCTCCGTGTAAGTGTCATAGGCTTTCTTAGGGTCTCCCACGATCGGAAAAGCGGCATTGTCGATAATCGCGTAACCAGCCATGAGCAAGAGTCTATAGCCTCTGAGTCTTGTGAATGTCGCCTGTGATCCTTTGACCTGACCGGCTTTTGAAGCGTCGGCATAATCGAGTGGATAGGCGTACAAAATTGTTTGAACACGAGTCCCCTCTTTATAGCCAGGCGGAGTGTAAAGCGTAAAAGAAAGATCCATTCCATCGGCGCGCTTGTATTTAACCAGACGTTTTTTTATTTGTCTCACTTGCGGAGTAGGATCTGTGATGTGCGTGAGTTTGATTCTAGTTGAAGCTACCACGGCCTCTGCTTGTTGCGGAGCTTGAACTGGTGGAGGTTGAATTTCTGAACCCAAAGTCCGTCGAAATAAATTGGGGACTTCATCGGGTGTTTGATGCCGGGTCAAAAATATTTTATCTCCCTCATTGAGGAATGAGAAAAAACTTTCATACTCCGACTTATCACTGCGAAACTGCCGCTCTGATTTTAAACTTTTTATATCGAGCTTATCTAGGAACGGACGATCACCCTCAGGAGAAGCCCCGCCACCGGACATAAAAATTGAATTCTGGCTCTGACGAACAACATGAAATCCGTTCTTCAAAACTTTTGTGATGGGCTGTCCAGGATTTGCATACTCTTCATCAGTTGAAAGATCCCACAAAAGTCTCTTCTCTTGTTTTGGATCATCGACATTCACAATATAAGTGCGCGACCAATGTTTATTCTCATCATACTCATACAGAAACGAAATCTGGCGTTGCTCTAGCCAATGCAAACCTTCAAAACGCTGCTCAGTTTTAAAAATTTCAACAGAAGCTTCACGAAAAGGAGCCGCAAGAAGCATCACTTTATCACGGAATGGAACTTTTACATTCCAATCTCCACCGTCTAAAGCCTCGGCCCAAATCAGAGTGGCCAGATCATGAGGGTTCCACAAAAAATCTCTAGGCCCCAACGGCTCTCCGTGAATCGGCACACGGTCTGCTAACGGAAGGTCCGCGATAAGACTGTGAATGATACGCTCTGGCCTAGAAATATCTAAGACTTCTACTTTTTTAGGAAAGCGCGAATAAGTAACGATGTAAGAATACGGCCTCACTATTTGCGAAGTTAAAACATGAACTCCATCGGGAGCTATTTGAAGCCTATCATACAGAGCCGGCTCTCCGAGCAAAGTGAGTGCTTTGCTTTGTATATCAACCAAAGCCAATTGCGAAACGCCATAATAATCAAAAAGTTTTTCGTCATCTTTATTGGTTAGAGTGTCGCGCTTTTCGTAAGTGCTACTTTGACCAATTTTTCCTGAGGACTCTTGAATGCTCGGTCCCACTGGCGAAACATTGGCTTTGGGAGCCGCACCCAAATCCTTTGGAACTAGTTTGACCAAAATATGCTTTTGATCTGGCATCCATTGCGCTTCGGAGCCAAGCATGGGATTTAAAACAACGCCAGGAACTCGAAATATCTTTGCTGTTTGCAAGTCGCCAATCCAAAGCTCAACAGTGTTCTTGGTTTTGTTTTTAAAAAAAAAATGTTTGCCGTCAGCACTCCACGAAGGTCCGTCAGCACAAGTTAGCTTTGAAATATCAATATTTTTTTCGGTGCCATCAGCCACCTTGACCAAGGAAAAGCTACGAGCACAAGTCGGAATGCCGTATCCTCCTGGTGTATCGTGACGGCTATGATTTTGTGGTTCTAACCGAACACCCGCAAGACGCAAAAAGGGAGCACCCACTTGCTCGATCGAAGGATAGTCCTGCATCGCGACCAAAATAATCGTATCGAGAGTGGGGCTCATCACCGGAACTGGTGGTGATGGCGCCCGCATCACATCGAGAATTTCTTTGGGAGGCTGATTGTAGGCCGAAACTTCTTGAGCTTCTTTTGTTGGCGAAATTGGCGGTTTGGACTCAGCATGAGCTGAACTCAAACAAATTCCAAAGCCGAAAATGAAAAAATTAAAATATCGCAAAAAGTATGTACTTCGCATGCTCGCACCCCACAAAATGTTGAAACAGCTCTCAGCATGACTCGATCTTGCAACCACTTCATCTACTAATTGCTAGCGTCGAACAAATAGTCGAATAAAATCTTGGCGTCTTTTTTGCGAAGCAATGGCGCAGTTCAAAATAAACATATTAGGAACGAAATGTAGGGCAAGTTGTGCGTTTAGCGATCAAAATGACTGCAAATTTATGTCTCCTGTCTACGCTATTGACAGCTCAGCTCTCATTGGCTCAAGGACCTCTGTGCGCGAAAGTTTTGGCGACTGGCCCCCAAAACATCGAAACCGGCTACGTCTATTTGGGCGATTCAATCAAAGACGATCTCCTAAAAGCCATTGCTCTTGCTAAAGACACTCTTGATATCGAGATGTCGATGGACCCAAGCCCCGAGATTTTTGCCTCTCTACGACAGCGAATCAAAGAGGGTGTCAAAATCCGAGTGATCATGGACGGACGTAATCGCAACAAATCTATCGAGTATACAAAAATGTGGCAAACTGTGACCACCGAGCTTGAAAGCATGGGCATTGAATATGTTGTGTCTGACAATCAAGCCTTATCGCTAGCAAGAGGCTATCCTAGAGCCGCACTTCATCGAAAGCTCATTATCATAGACAATAAATACTTCTATCTTGGAAGCGCCAATGTAACTCGAAACTCCAAAAATGTTGAGGTTGGATATTTCGGTCCCGTTAAATCCATTGGGTCAGAGCTTAAAAATCTATTTTTGTCGGACTACAACAATGCCCAAAAAGGTTGGAAGCGCTCTGATTTTGAAAATGCACAAATTTTTCTCGAGCAGGCAGGACGAGACTCAATATCTATACTAGGGCCAGGGACTTCTCAGCCAGATATACGACAAGTGATATTAAGCCAAATTCAAAATTCAAAAAAACAAATCTTGATATCGGTTTACGAGGCCGCCGATAAAAAAATTCTAGATGCTTTGGTTGATAAAAAATTATCTCATCCTGAAATCGACATTCGCGTTGTCCTATGCCAATCAAAAATGAGTGTCTGGTTAGCGGGACAAAAAATTAATATCGAAAAAAATATCTCGTACAAAGACTATCTCCAAAAGGTTGGAATTGATGTGCGTGAATTTGCAAATGCGAATATGTACAATCATTCGCGCTTCGCATTGTTTGATACAACTGTCTTTGGCGGAAGCGCTGATTTTGTTAATCGCAGCTTTAAAGGCAATGTCGACCTTGCTTTTTTAATCAAAGATCAGGAGTTAGCTCGTTGGAGCCAAAACAGTTTTGAGGAGCTTTGGGTATCTAGTCGAAATGTGCCAGACGTTACACTTAAACAAAAAATATATTCATCGTTTTTTGATTTAGTCGAACTAATGTCTTACTTTTTTATTCAAATTAAATCATTCACTCTGGTGTCTACAAAATGAAAAATTTGTTACTTGTTATTATTCTTATTTTGGCTCATGCCGCAAAGGCCTCAACGCTGTCAGTAACTGACGAACAACTTGAACTGTTGTTAAAAAAAATTGAGCTGTTCTATGTTGAAGACTCCTCGCCGTTACGAAGCACATCTGAGTCTCTTGAAATTGAAAAGGTGTACTTGTCTCAACTAGACATAGCAATCACCGAAAGAATGTCGACTTATGTCGACCAAAGTTACAACGAGATCCAAAAGCAACTCGAAGACAATGTTAGCTCTGAACGATGGAAAAAGCCTCAGGCCGAGGCTGTGCTGGCTTTACTCAAGCAAAAACATCTCGAGTTTCAAGAAAGCAAAAAATACTACGGAACAGGTAAGGATTTTAAGCGCTTCAATGCTTTTTACTCATACAATCAAAGCATTCAGCAGCTATTAGGCTCCGATAAAGATCATTCCTGGTTTCAAAAGCTCATATACTTGATGAAACAAATATACCGTGGACTCCGCTTAGCACGACCTTTTGCTAAATTGTCGTTTTATACTCTTTTTCCGTTTACTGATGACAATCGCGGCACACCACTAACGTCAGCAGCGGATGAGTATTTTTCAAAAATTGCAAAACTCGACAGTATTAACGTCAAGTTTGAAGGGGACCGCAAGATCAATGCTGCGAACAAACCTGACGAGATCAATCTAATTATCTCAAACCATGTCTCCGCTAAATACGACGCTATTGTGCTCAGCAAATTAAATCTTGGATCTTATATCACATTTGGTGCCTTAAATTTAAAGGGAGAAGGAATCTTCAGCATTGCTATGCATCCGTTTTTCAGGGGCATACTTAAACAAATCGATAAACAAAAAGATGTCATTCTTTTGGGACGAGAGCACGAACCTGTCAAAAAATTGATTGATGTGCTTAAAGCAGAGCGAAGTCCCAATCTATTTTTGTTCCCGCAGGGAATGATCAGCCTAGGTTTTGACGAAACCAATCCGCTTAAGCCAAATTTTTCAGAAAAAATTATAAAAGAACTTTTGAATGCTGGCTTCAACGTGCGACTTCAGCTAATGACAATGCCAGATAACTTTGAATACGACCTGAGTTTTGATTCAACTTCCGAATCTTCCAAAGTTCTTCGAGCTTTTCTTTCAAAGCCGATTGAAGATCAAGAGCTTCGTGAAATTATCAAAGTAAGCGGCCCTGCTGCTCTGGACCAAATGATTCGCATGCATTGGGTTCGAATGACCCGAAAGCACAACACTGAATTTTTAGGTGTTGTTTCTGAACCCTATTTAAATTCGATGACTCGTGTTCAAACTATAAAATATTGCGCAGATGTTTTAAACCTTGGGAAATAAGCCTTTACCAGTTTTTAAAAGCCTGCTCGCCCAAGTCAAAAAGCTGTCGTCTGGTCGGGGAAGCCTGTTGCCATCAAGCTGCTTTTCTGCATGCAGAATCTTAATTAACTTCTTTAGATCCTTTTTTGATTCAGGTGTGTGTTGAAATTGCACGCCATAGCCTTCAGAAGCTGACCGAGGGCTTTTATACACAACTTTTCCAACGGCGTTATAGGTGTATCCATAAATACTCCAACTGAGCTGCAACATATCTGATTCTTCAAGCTTCTTACGAGAGGTTAAAAAAAGTCCCCCTTGCGAAATATTAATACTCATCCCTGCCGAGTCATTGAATGAAACATCCGTTACAAACATATAACGAGGAGCGGCCTCCCACCATCTTAGGCGTGGATCAAGATAGATATTTCGAATCGATGGAACAACGACGTAAGAAACAATCAAAATATTTGCTGCAAAGGTCACGCACCTCAGAGCAACGCTGAAGTAACTTACGTGATCATGCATAAAAAACAAATCGCCCATGCTGACCGAGAAGATAATGCAAATGGTAAAAATATAAGTCCAGTAGCTCCACTTACGACAAATGTAGATAAGAAGTCCTGCAATGGCCGGAAAAAAAACATTGATCAATAAATGATACTTCGGCAGCACGTAAATCCAGTAATTCCAAAGATAAGTGGGACTTACCCCGATCCGAAAAGCATTAAAAAAGAGGTTCCCGATAGGCGCAAATATATGAAGAATTGCTAACATAATTATTGGCCAAGGTTTTCTGCGCATAGACTAAGGCTAATTGAATCGACCAGGTCCAGACAACAAAAAAGACTCTTGATTATAAAGCCCTTTGTAAACTGGACCCAGCCCTCTGCAACTCTAAACTACAGAGTTTGCCTCGTTTATTTCTTTGTCTTTTTTGCTCAGAATATTTGGATTATTTTTAATAATTCCTGCAAGCAACGCCTGAATCATCAAGGCACCACTGTCGGCCTGAGAGCTACCTCCTTGAATTAAAAAATCAGGTGTTACTCGAATATTTTTTTCGCCAATCAGCTCTACGACTTGAATTTGTCCAAATATTTCAGCACCCATGGCTTTAATTCCGGCCTCATAAGCTTTAGCGCGAGCCATACCAACAGCAGCGACAGCTTGTGCTTCACCATCGTATTCTTTCAAGGCCTCTCGAATAGCCGTACAGAGGGCCGAAGCCGTCAAAGACCTGATCACTCTCCGAAATCTATTCAATGGCACTTTGGCGCTCATCGAAATTCAAAGTTTCGTGTATAATCCACCCCGAACGCATTTTTAAAAGCCTCACCCTCTTAGCAAAACCTGAGAAAACCAAAGGATAACAATCATGAAAATTATGAAATCACTCCTCACTATCGCACTTATGCTTAGCCCCTTAGCGGCCAAAGCCAACTTCAACTCGGACTGCAAATTTGCCTACCGTGAAGCTACAGTTAGCCTGGTTGAGACAGCCAATGACTTTAAAGACCAAAAAATTTCTAGCAACCAGTTCGGGGCTGAAGTTGCAATGATTGATATTGGAGCAAAAGAATTTAGAGCTGCTTGTTACTTTACAGAATCGACCGAAAACCGACAATGTGTACTAAGATATAAAGAGATCTACTCTTCTCTGAGAGACAACTTTAAAGCGCTGGCTTTGCTCCTCGGAAACCAAGAAAAAGTTGATTACAACGTGCTAGACAGTATCTCAACAAAAGCAAAAGTTAAAATTGCTGACTTAGTTTGCGGCTACTAATTTAGCTAAAACAGAAGCCAGCCTATCACCGTAACTAATCGCAAAAAGTTTAGGTGAGCCTTATCTCAAGAATTTTAATCCGATGAGAGCTCGCAAATTCAAAGTGAACATCTCCATTGAAAAACCGGACCGCATGTTGAGTGCGGTAAGGAGCTAAATCCTGACCCTCAAAGCCACGATAAACCAAAGGCCGAGGGTCTAATCTCAATGTTTCTTCGATCAACTCCTTCAGCTGAGGCTGCTGAATTTGACGAGACCAAGTATTTATCAGGTCCGTCTGTTCCGAAGTAAAAACAACTTCGATTTTTCGCTCTGCCTCTGTCGCCGCCTCTCCAGCCCAACCTGCCAAAGCTTGAGGCTTAGATTCGACGTCGGGTAAGTACGGCTTCAAATCGAGAATGGGCGTTCCATCCACGAGATCAATCCCCTTCACGTAAATTGTATCCCCCTCGATAGAATCTAACTCCACCAACGAAAGCCCCACAGGATTTGGCCGGTGAGGAGAGCGTGTTGCAAACAATCCAATACTCTCACCTTGCAAACGTGGCGGATGAACCTTGGCGTGATAGCGGGCATTTGAATTTTTATGGAAAACAAAAATCAGCCAGATGTGACTGAATTTCTCAAGACCTTCTAAGGCCTGTTCTGGCTGCCAATCCCGAGAAATTTTTAACTTTGCGCGAGAGCTCGGCGCTAGTCCTGGCTGCCTGGGAACCCCAAACTTATCGGGATAGCAAGATTCAATATAACCAATCGGCTGCAGTTGAATGAGGTTCACCTAGGATCTTTTCTTTCCATAAATAATATAATGACGAGCAAACAAACTCTTCAAAGAGCACATCTGTAGCCGCAGTGAAAATGGAATTTCCGAAGGAGCGCGCCTCAAAGTCACCAACTGCAGTGGGTAAAGAAGAACAGCCAGCGGAGCAAACAACAAGTCCTCCCAGCGGACAGTCACATACTCGATCTTTTGAATTTCAATCCCGTTCTTTATGTAAAATCTAACCAGCGCTTGTATCAAAACAACGTTCCAGTTGCCTTCGTTCATGTCGTAGAATTTTTTGAAGCGACGCAAGCGACCCCACAGCAACCAAGAGATTCTGTCTCGAATTGTTAAGACGTTGTCGTTGGTGACAATAAATGTTCCATCCGCATTGAGATGGCTTGCACACTGTTCAAAAAACGAAACAATGTTATCAAAAACCATCACACCACTGATGCATGTGATGAGATCAAACTTTTCTCCTTTATGAGATGACCACTGATCTACACCCTCTTGAGAAAAGTAGGGCTTTGCCTCTAAAAGCGGAGTCGCATAAAGATCCTTGCCTTTGACTTGCAAGTTTGGAAATTGACTCTTAAGCGCCAACATAAAATGCCCCTGGCCACAGGGTAAATCTAAAGCACTAGTTAGATGAGAAAGGCGAGAGGCCTTTTTTTCTGTTAGCGCTTGAGCAAGCAAATAATTAATGATGGCTTGGTTAACACCAACTGCCGTATTTCCGTCTGCAACTTTATTCATTAAATAGGAATAAAAAACGCCCTGACAGTCTTCAACCTAAATCAGGGCGTTAGAAATTAATTCTTAAACTTTACAGTTAAAACATACTCTAAAACTTAAAATTACCAGACCTTTGCATTAGAGCTTGTCGGTCTTTGATGATGATCTCTTTTCCGCTAAGCTCCAAGATTCCTTCGTTTTTGAACTCAGTGAGATGTCTTGAAAGCGACTCATTTATTGTACCTGCCAACTGAGCCAGCTCATTTCTTGTCAATCGCAAGTTCAACGTCGTTCCTTGGGCCGATTCGATCCCGAACTGATCAGCCAGCAAAAGAAGTCGATAAGCAATCCGCTCCTGCACACTTGCCAGGTAATGAAGCTGCTCGATCACGGCTTGCGCCTCGCTGTCTTTGACAGCCTGAAGCAGCAAGGATTTTACCAAACTCTCTGGGCCATTCACAATTTGTTGCACAGATTCTAAGCTGTAAATATGAAGCTCCGTAGGCTTTAGAGTCTTAGCAAAGGTATTATGAGCTTGCCCTTTGATCGCAGAATTATAGCCAAAAAAGTTGCCGGCACCCACAACCTGATTGATATACTCAGGAGAAGTCATTCGCCCGCGAGTTAAACTGCGATTAACGACCACTTTCACACTGCCTGATTTTATAAAATAAAGACCCTTAGGGGCCTCTCCTTGGCGGAAAACAAATTCATTTTCTTTGAGCTGCACCACTTGAAAAGAAGGACTCATGCCTCCCGTCACCTCAGGTGCTTTGGGAGCCATTTGATGAAAAGACCCTGATTTTTGAGCTTTTGGAAGCTCCTGAGCGTTCATTTGAGTATCAGAGACCGACTCAACCATTTGATTTTCTTGATAGTTTAACATTGTCATTTATTACCTCAATCCCATTTGATTCATTTTTGATTAATTTATACTAGATCAAAATTTAGTAATTTTAAATTCGATATTAGAGATGGATGGTTTTCTTTTATTGATAAATGACAAGCCCAGCACTAAGTCGAATATACGAGGTTTAAATCAAATATAATCCCCCATTGACTCAGCGAGCCTAGGCCTCTAACTTCTCGGCCTTATTGGGTATTTAAAAATTTAAAGGCAGTAAAACAACCAGAAGATGAGGATGAAAATGAAAGCACTAAATACGCTTCAAAAAGGTCATTTGAGATTTTTTTGCGCATTGATTCTTCTATCTCAGATTGTACAAGCCGAAAATTTTCGTGTGGGTCTAGTCCTGGACAAAGGCGGCAAAGATGACAAGTCGTTTAATTCAGCGGCCTACCTTGGTGCAACCAAAGCACAAAAAGAACTCGGGATTGATCTCAAATATGTTGAGGCTTCGGACACCAACGCCATCGAAAATTTGCACCGATCTTTTGCTAAAAAAGATTTTAATCTCATCATCGGGATTGGCTTTGCTCAAGTCGATGCGGTCAAAAAAATTGCGGAACAATTTCCTACAAAAAACTTTGCGATTGTTGATGGCGAAATCAATGCCAAGAATGTCAAATCTTTGCTTTTTGAGGAGCAAGAAGGATCCTATCTTGTTGGTGCCTTAGCTGCGATGAAGTCTCCTTCTGGCAAAATTGGATTCATCGGCGGAATGGACATTCCACTCATCCGACGATTTGCAGTGGGCTACGAGGCTGGAATCAAAAAAATTAAACTTGACGCAAAATTGACAACCAATTTTATCGGAGTGTCGAGCGAAGCTTGGAATAATCCTGCAAAAGCAAAAGAGCTGGCGCTTTCGCAGTACAACTCAGGTGTTGAAGTTATTTTTGTGGCGGCTGGAGCCTCAGGGTCAGGGATATTTGATGCCGCCGAAGAAAAAAAGAAGCTCGCCATTGGCGTAGATTCAAATCAAAACTGGATTAAACCAGGTTTTATTCTGACAAGCATGCTGAAGAGAGTGGATATCGCTGTTTACGATACAATCAAAGAAGCAAGAGATGGTCATTTTGCTGCTGGAACAAATCGTTTTGGATTGAAAAGCAAAGGCATCGACTATGCCGTCGATCAGTACAATGAAAAGCTCATTTCAGCAGAACAAAAAAGTCAGCTAGAAAAACTCAAAGAACAAATTATAAGTGGCAAAATAGTCGTACCTGACTATTACAAGCAAAACAGCAAGCCCACAAAATAGGAATCCAATAACGGAGGTTCTTAAAAAGATGACTACGACCTCTTCATTGATTGAATTCAAAGAGATCTCAAAGTCTTTTGGCTCTAAGATAGCTAATGAGAACGTCACGTTTTCTGTTCAGACTGGAACTATACACGCAATTGTTGGCGAAAACGGCGCCGGCAAATCTACAATAATGAAAATGCTCTTTGGTCTCTACGAGCCGGACCAAGGAGAGATTTTTCTCAATGGCATAAAAGTTCAAATTAAAAATCCTGCCATCGCAAAAAACTACGGTATCGGAATGGTTCACCAACACTTTATGTTGGCAGGGCCGATTTCAGCTCTAGATCATGTGATTTTGGAAATGACACCAGA
This sequence comes from Pseudobdellovibrionaceae bacterium, assembly GCA_947374445.1. Lineage (GTDB taxonomy): Bacteria > Bdellovibrionota > Bdellovibrionia > Bdellovibrionales > Bdellovibrionaceae > CANCBY01. Next base: position 4,947 of record CANCBY010000022.1, on the reverse strand, counting down.
AAGTCTGGATACAAATGCCTTTTTGCCTCTGCCAAGATCTCAAATTCGATATAAACTAGAATCGCTTGCATCGTCTTTGCAAATGCCAGTCGATTGGAACTCCCCCATTGAGAAGCTCCCCGTGGGAATTCAACAGCGAATTGAAATTCTAAAACTTCTTTTTAATAATTCTGATATTCTCATCTTAGATGAACCTACGGCCGTCCTAACTCCACAAGAAATTGATGAGTTTTTATCTCGGCTTCAAAAAATTCGAGCCCATGGCAAAACAATTCTTTTGATCACTCATAAGCTCAAAGAAGTTTTTTCGGTTGCTGACACCATCACCGTCTTTCGCAAAGGACAAGTTGTCCGCACCGGCCCAGTGACCCAATGGAACGAAACAACATTAGCTGAAGATATGATTGGCGAGCCCTTTCATGAGCTTAAGGTCAGTGCCTCAAAATTCGCACCTCAATCTTCGGAATTCGCACTTGAATTTAAAACACCAAAAATAAATTTTACTCTGAAACAGGGAGAAATTTTAGGTGTTGCGGGTGTCGAAGGAAATGGGCAATCTCAGATTATTCAGCAGATAATAAATCCTCTTTCTCGCCCTCTCTCTGAAAGAAAAGATTGTGAAGTCTACCTGAACGGCAAGCTCATTTCTAAAATGACGAACAGAGATATTCGTGCAGCGGGATTAGGATATCTTGCAGAAGATCGACACTCCAAGGCCAGCTGTATTAACAGTTCTCTTTTTGAAAATTTCTTGCTCGGTCAGCAAAATCACTTTCAAAAGTGGGGCCTAATAAAATCTAAAGCCCTCAAAGAAGCCTTTACTGAGGCCTGTAAAAAATTTGATGTTCAATTTCAAAATGGAAGGCAGATGCTATCGGAACTCTCGGGAGGAAACCAACAAAAGCTCGTTATCGCTCGCGAGCTTTTAAAGCCTCTCAAAGCTCTTATCGCTGCTCACCCAACTCGAGGGGTTGATATCCAAGCGATCAAAAAAATTCATCAATCTTTTCTGGAAATTCGCGACGAAGGCACGGGCATCTTGCTTATTTCTTCAGAGCTCGAGGAGCTGATGAAATTGTCCGATCGAATTGTGGTACTATTCCGGGGTGAAATTGTTAAAGAGTTTAAGCGCTCTGATTTTAATGACAAGGCCATCGGCGCGGCCATGGCTGGATTTAAATCATGAAGGCATTTTTTGGGTTTACTTTAGGGTTGGCGCTTTGCTTGGGGCTTACGGCTTTTGCCGGAGAAAGTCCTTTACATATTTTAATGATCATTTTTAAAAGCGCTTTTGGCACAACCTATGATCTAGGGCTGACTTTATTTTATGCTACATCTCTGGTTTTCACAGGCCTTTCGGTTTGTTTAGCATTTCATGCGGGCCTCTTTAATATCGGCGCCGAAGGACAACTCACTGTCGCTACGTTGGCTGCTGCAGCGACTGGGCTGCTATTTCCCAATTGTCCCGGCGTGATTGCTCCTTTGCTTGCTTGTGTCGCCGCACTTGCTGCTGGCGGAATATGGGGAGCTATTCCTGGATGGCTTAAGGCTTACAGAGGCAGCCATGAAGTGGTTGTAACAATGATGATGAACTTCATTGCCTCTGGTGTGACCAGCTACTTTGTTCTCAACACATTTCGCAGTCTTGACTCACAAAATCCAGAAACAAAGTTAATTCCCACGCAATTTATGTTTCGTGATTTTGACTTTGTGAAACTTGCCTTTGCCGACTCTCCTGCAAATATAACTCTTGTCATCGCTATCTTAGTAGCCATTGGCATTTGGTTTCTTTTGCGCAAAACCGTGTTTGGCTTCGAGCTTAAGATGACTGGCAAAAACGAAATGGCCTCGGAGCTTTCGGGAATATCATCTAAAAAAATTAAAGTTTGGGCCATGGCACTTTCTGGCGCATTAGCCGGAATGGTGGCGCTGAACGAAGTCATGGGATCCAGTGGAAAGTTTCGTATGGGTTTTTCAGCGGATTATGGATTTGTAGGAATTGCGGTCGCTCTGCTTGCACGAAACAATCCTATTGGAATTTTATTGTCGGCTTTTCTCTTTGCTGTCCTTCAAAAAGGAGCAGCAGATTTAGACATGGAAACTCAAAATATCACACGTGATTTTGCAAAAGTACTTCAGGCCGTTATTATTTTTTCGGTTGTTGCTGTTCAATATTTTGATTTTAAAAAATTTCGCTCTAAATTTTTCTCAAGATCTATCTCTAGCAAAAAAGACAGGGAGAAAATTTAATGAACGAACAAAACCTGATCTCTGTTGCATTTTTACTTTCGGTCCTGCGTGGCACAACTCCTCTGTTGTTTGCTTCACTGGGAGGACTATTCAGTGAGCGCTCGGGAGTGATACAGATCGCACTTGAAGGAATGATGCTCATGGGAGCCCTAGCCGGCGCTACGGCCGCTCAACTTTTACACTCACCTTGGTTGGGTTTTTTGGCCGCAGGTTTTGGCGGAATGGCTATCGCCGCGCTGTATGGACTTTTTACTCTCAAATTTAAAGCCGACCAAATTGTGACAGGTACAGCGATCAATATTTTAGCTGTTGGTGTAGCACCACTCATTACAAAATTAGTTTTTGATACCACAGGAGCCACTCCCAGTTTAGCTATCGCAGATCGCTTTTCATTTGAGCCCACTGTCATGGCTGCGATTGCACTTTTGATCACTGTGTATTTTTATAATAAAACTCAAGGCGGATTGCTTTTGCAATTCGCTGGAGAAAATCCTTTGGCATTGACTGCGGCGGGCTATTCACTGCAGGCCATTCGCTGGAGCTCCGTCTGTATTTGCGGTTTGCTTGCAGGATTTGGTGGCGGCAGCCTGTCACTTTTTTTAGCGTCTTCGTACTCTCCCAATATGACGGCGGGACGAGGCTTTATGGCGTTGGCTGCATTAATTTTTGGCCGCTGGAAGCCACTTCCAACAGCTGGAGCCTGCCTGTTATTTGCTGTTGCTGATGCTCTGCAAATTCGATTGCAAGGCAATGAGTCTTTCTTGCCGGTTCAATTTGTTCAGATTCTGCCATACTTAGTCACCATAATTGCATTGGCGGGATTTTTCGGGCAAAGTCGGGCCAGTCGAGCTCCGAAGGGTTTAGGACAATAATCAAATCATTCGTGCTCTCACCTTTAATAATTATTTTTACCCAAAGGAACACATGAAATTCACTTCTAAAATCATCACTGGTTTTTTACTCGGACTCGTTTTGTTTGCAGTGTCGTTGCTGGACTCAAAAGCTCTTGCTTGGGGAGGCCGCGGTCATCATACGATTTGCTCGGCAGCTACTTTCTTAGTGAAAGAAGAAGGCTTGAAAGAATTTTTGCGCAGCCGCCCTCATGTGATGGGACACCTTTGCAATATTCCAGATATCTACTGGAAGAGTCTTGGATCTGATGTCAGCAAGCTTGGCAACCCTGCCCATTTTATTGATGTTGAGATTACAGGTCTTAAACTCAAAGACGTTCCTACCGACTACAAACAAGTTGTTTCTCAATTTACTGGCAAGCCCAATGCATTGAACAAAGACAAAACTATTTTTTCAGTACCGACGGAGTTTGGATCTCTTTGGTGGAGAGCTGATCAGTTCATGCGCAGAGCTACAGGGCTCGAAACTGAGTGGAAAGCCGCAGCTCTGCCCGCAAACTCAAAAGAAGAGCAAGATGAAAACTTAGCCTTTAATAAAAACACTTACTCTTTCATTTTAAACTTGGGCCTTATGGGCCACTTTGTGGGCGATGCTTCTCAGCCATTTCACGGAACTGCTGACTACGACGGCTATGCTGTCGGCCATGGTGGCATCCATTCATTTTTTGAAGAAACCGGGGTTTCTGTTATCGGATCTGACCTTGAAGATCGAGTGGTCAAAGCGGCCAAAAAACTTCGGGGCAAAGCTGCTTATTTGAAGCAAAAGACTACTATCGAAAAAATGAAGGGTCTCTCAGAACTTGCGCTGGCGGACGTTCCGTTGGTGATTGCCGCTGATCCGGTGAAAAAGCCTTCGTCAACAAAAAGTGAAAAAGGGATGGAAATCCGAATTGCAGCAGAGCGTGCAGATATAAAAACTGTCAGCAAAAAATTTGAGCCTATTATTATTCAAGGAATGTCACGTTCGGCGGCTCTTTTGGCGCAACTTTGGGACGAGGCCTATGTATCGGTCGGACGACCGAACTTAGCTGCATACAAAGCTTATAAATACCCTCTCACACCAGAGTTTGTAGCTCCTGATTATTTTGAAGAGGCCCCTGCTCCCGCGAAGAAATAATAGATCGGCTGCTACTGGCATCAGAGGCGTTGATCCAATCAAGTATTTTAAAGGGATTGGTAATCACGCCCAGTGCATCCGCAACAAAAAGAGTTGGTCGGCGATATCCGATCAGCTCTCCAAGAGTGCTAAAAGGATAAGCTTCGGCCCGATGACAAAGCCCCGCCTCGATGGGGTTTCGATACACATAGCGATAGGTTTCACGGTAAGCTGCGAAACAATTAATTCTTATCATTTTAAATGACTCTTGTGAGTTCTCTCTCACTTTAAAATCTTGAAGCTGGCCAAACTCTGCTTTGAGTGCCGACTCAGCCATCTCGTAATAAATTTCTGGAACTTCAAAGAGGCCATGAAAATGGTTCGACATCAGAACACAACAGTGCGGAGTCAAAAAAGTATTGCGCCGAATTCGAGGCCCAAGGTCGCCCCATAAAAATTCAATTTGTTTTGCGCTCATATTTTTTTCAGAAATTTGAACCGCTAAATGAAAATAGATTTTGTTTTTTCGAAACGAGCTTCGGTAAATCATATCGGATTGAGCTGCAAACTTTGCTCTCCCCTCATCCGGAGATGAGACTCAGTTCGCCTTGCTTTGATTTCGAAATGCGGACCCTGAGTGTTTTGCGCGCCGCACCCAATTATTAGGATCTATACTCTCGAGGGTAGTAT
>CANCBY010000021.1 GCA_947374445.1 Pseudobdellovibrionaceae bacterium | reverse complement strand
AAACAGGGCTGCGTGTTCTCGGTCAGAGCAAGATCAGCTTCACTTCCTGTGAAACATAATTTTTTTAAATCCAAAGAAAGTGCATCTGAAGCTTCTTCAAAAACTTGCTTTGCAATAGGAAAGTTATCGAAAAGAAAACGGCCCATTCCTGGGGCCTGACTTCCTTGACCTGGAAATAAAAAAGAAAATTTTTGTGACATTTTTAGTACCTTAAAAGGCAGCTTCCCGACGTGAGTCCGGCGCCAAATGCAGTTAAAAGAACCATCTGACCTCTTTTGATTCGACCGTCTCTCACGGCCGTGTCAAAAGCTACCGGCACAGTGGCCGCAGATGTATTACCCATTTCATGAACGATCGAAATCACTTTATCTTTTGGAAAATGAAAGTGATCCGCTACAGCCTCAAGAATTCGGTTGTTTGCTTGATGCGGAACCAACCAATCAATCTCAGCTGAGGTCACCTTATTGTGTTCAAGGGCTTGGGCGCAGACAGCAGACATCGTGCGCACAGCATTTTTAAAAATTTCACGGCCCTTCATGCGAAACCAGTGCTCACCGGCATCGAGAGCCTCTTGTCTGAACGGAATTTTAGAACCACCAGCTGGAAGCACAAAAAGATCTCCGAGTGAGCCTTCAGCTCCCAAATGGGACGAAAAAATCACATTGGGATCGTTCGCCTCTGTTCGAGAGACGATAAAAGCTCCCGCACCGTCACCGAAAAGAATACATGTGTCGCGGTCTTTGTAATTTACAAAGCGCGTGATGATCTCAGCTCCAACGACCAAAATATTTTTATACATTCCGCTGCGAATAAACTGATCTGCAATTGAAATAGAATAAACAAAGCCAGAGCAAGCGGCCGAAATATCAAATGCCGGGATAGAACTGATACCTAATTTATGTTGAAGCACGCAAGCCGAACTCGGAGTGGGCTGATCGCCCGTGATAGTTGCAAAAATAATTAAATCTAGTTGATTGGCTGTCATGCCCGCATCAGCCAAAGCCTTTTGCGTTGCTTGAAAGGCAAGATCAGTCGTTACAACACCTAGATCTGCTTTGTGTCGATGTTTGATACCCGTGCGCTCAACGATCCATTGGTCATTGGTATCAACCATTTTTTCGATGTCTTGATTTGTGATTAGGCCCGGCGGAAGATAAGAGCCGGTGCCAGCAATTCTTGTACGATAAGCCGTGCTCATAGTCTCATCCACCTTGATGTGCTAAATATAATTTTAAATTTAAAGCTCAGCCGTAAAGCTTGGACTTAGGCTTCTTTAGAAGCAGAGATCTGCTTGCCTTTGTAGTAAAAAGCTCCGTCAGCGCCCTTGTGAGCACGGTGAGGACGAACAAGTTCTTTCGTCTTCTTGTCGATAGCAACAGCCGGAACTGTCAAACCATCGTGGCTGCGACGCATGTCTCTTTTTGAACGTGAGGTTTTTTTCTTAGGTGTTGGCATCTTAATCTCCCAAATCGTAAAATCAAAGCCTTGCGGGCTTCGAAGGTCGGTAATTTAACGAAAGTCGCACAAAAATCAAGACCTTAATTGATTTTGATGCTTTTAAGGGCAGCAAATGGCGAAACAGGCGCCTCAAAGTCTTCATCATAGTTGAAATTCTTCTCTTTAAGGCTGATTTTACACAAGCTGCAATCCCCCAAGGCATTAACTTCAGGAGCTGCACTGTAAGGTTGAGAAAGACCCACAACCTCGTGAATGTACTCGCCCATTTCGAAGTGATGTCCTTGATACTCAACAACACTTGGGCCATCGGTTTTCATATCTGAAAAGTGATTGGCCTTAGCATAACTAGAATTGCGGGGCTGATCAAGTTGAGGAATCAACATTTCACGAAACATCTCATCCACACGCAAATTAAAATCCAAACCGCAGCGCGAACACTGATCGGGGAGTTGAGTTTGTACAAAACCTGTCAGCTCGTAGGTGCCTGATTGCAAAGGGCGAATCACAAATTCGGCCTTGTGTGGAATAGTTCCAATCAAATCCTTAAGAACTTCATTGAGCTCGCCGGATTGAGTGTTGCAGACGTAAGACTTACCTTCATTTGGGATTTCTAATAGATTGATTCTCATGCCAGGCTTATAACTGACATTGATTCTTGGCGTCAATAAAACTGTAAAATAGACCTACTTTAGCCAATCGTAATTGAAGCTAATACTCACCCGAGGCTTTTGCGCCTTGTTTTCGGGGACCTCGTGCCGAAGCCAGCTTTCAAATAGGACCACCTCGCCCACTTTGGGAAAAAGACTAAAAAACCGCTGTTGCTCTGGTTTGGCGCTCGCTTTGGGCTGAGGGGCGTTCATCAATTGGCCCATCCGAGGGTCCTCTAGCTTTAGGGCGCTGGTCTCTTTACTGACATCCAAATAGTAAGTTCCGCTCACAACTGAAAAGGGGTGAATATGCATCGTGTGATAACTCCCTGGGGGCATTACGTTGACCCACATACTACTCATCACAAGGTCCTTGACTGAGGCCTGAGCTCCAAGCGCAACTAAGTACTTTTTAAGCTGGCCGGTGATGGCCGTCTGTAGCTCCATAAAGGTTGGAGATACATCAAAAAGGCGATCCACAGATCCGTACGAAGTATAGCCATGACGATAGTTCTCTTTTGACCACTTTTGCCCAGCAAGATCTTCGTTTTTTAAGACCTGAACTTCGTGCCCGAGCTCTTGATTAAGACTCTTAAGCCTGTTTTTGGGCCCCTGAGGCTGAATTTCTGCTTGGTGAACATAGGTCGAGAAAAGTGTGTGTTTCATATGAGTTCCAGAGCGAAAAGAGGACGATTTGGCAGGCATTAATTGCATTCTACCAGGGCCAAAGAGGCTGTCAAACTAGTCGACAGCTGTTCTTCACAGATAGACACCCCTTTCGCGAGGACCTGCTCAGCCCTACCTTAAAGCGCTGCTACAGCCAGGGGAGGGCAAAAGCCTGCGGCACTCGCCTTGCTATACTAAGAAGTAGCAACCTACAAACTGTTGCGGAGGACTTTATGAAAAATCTCATTCTTTTAGCATTGCTCACATTGGGCTCTTTGACCTCATTTGCTGGGTCAACAAATGACTTTCACTCCCTTATCGTGGAGAGCGCGGAAGCCCGCAAATCCCTCAGCCAAAAGCTAAAAAAATCAGTCGAAGCTGTGGATACAGCCAATCACGACCAAATTGAACGCCAACAAAAAGTAGTGTTCAGCGAGCCTGAGTCTCAAATTGAGAATGTGGCTGTACCAAGCCATTCAATCAAACCATTGGAGCACCAAACACATAAGGCTAAATTGACGGCAGCAAAAAATGCCAGCAAAGAAAAGATGGAACGCCTCTCTCAAGAAGTGGATGAATCTAGAGAATAAGCTAAAGAATCAGTCTTCTTAGCTCCTGTTGAGAGTAAACGTAGTCCGCATAAATCATAGTGTTGGTGATATTACGATGACCTAAGGCGACCTGAACAAGCCTTAGGTCTTTTGTTTTTTGATAGAGCTCAATCGCAAAAGTATGCCTTAAAGAGTGAAATTTTTTGGGCACAGGCCGGTAGAACTCCCAAATCTGATACAGCCGATCATAGGTGATAGGAAATAGACGGGTGTTCGGCACTGTTTCAGCAAACCTCATAAGCCCCTGAAAAAATGCTGCATGAATAGGGATTTCTCGGTCGTTAGAGCCCTTAATTCCGCGAATCAAAATCGATTGGTCGTAGGCGTTTAAATCTACTTTTTGAATATTAAGAAGTTCTTGAGCTCGACCACCGGTGCGCAAAGCCAGTTCAATCAAATAGCAATTTCGTGGGTCCTGGGCCAAATAGTCGGACGTGATCTTGCGAAGGCGTTCAACCTCTGGGGGAAGTAAATACTTGTTCTTATTAAGACTGTATCGTGCTGGTTGAGCCATTAAAAATCCGTTTAAAAAGCTTAAAAAAATCAGCCTCAATGCCGACAAAAAATTGTGTTTGCTTTATCGACCTAAGTCAGCAAAACAATCTGACTTGTTGCATAAAAATACATTGCAGCCTTTGCATAAATTTTTTATTCAATTATTTCATATACTTAATACTAAAGAAAATAACTATAAGCTTTAGTTTAATTTCGAAAAAGCCATGCTGGAGTACGCTTCATTAAAAAATTCAATAGTTTCATATATTTATGTTGAATAAAGCAGCTCGATCGGACAGCATATATTGTATTTTACAACTAATTTTATTGTGTTTTGCTTGTTTTAAATTGCGAAATACAACATTAAAAAATTAAATAAAACAGTTGCGGGGTGGCCATGGAAGTCCAAGACTTAAATTTGAATCGAAATCTGCTGGATGAGTCGGCTGGCAGATCTAAAACATCGCACCGAATGCATTACGAAGCCCAAGTCGAAGTGATTAAAAAGCAGGTTGGAGACCTCGAATCGATCCGCTCTCAACTCGGCCTGACCCAACGAAAAATGGCGCAACTATTGATGGTCGATCCTTCGGCCTGGACGCGATGGACACGAAAAAGAGATCAAGTTCCACCCCATATTTTTAGGGCTTTGCAGTGGTACATGACTTTACACGAAAAAATTCCGGGCCTGACACCTCAGTATTTTATTGGTCGAGATTCAGCCCCACAAAACAAGGAAGTTTTGCAGAGACTCGAAGATCTTGAAGCCAAGAATTTGGATCTTTTGCAGCAAAAAATAGATCTCGAAAAAAAGCTCGGTCAACTCGAACGACAAGTTCAAGCCAATCGTGTTGGTTTTTTTATGGTCGTTCTTGGATCTTTAATTATGGCGGCCGCTTTGTTTTGGCGGTTGCGAGGGCAGAGTTAATTTAGATCTCAAATTGATACGTCTTTAATTTGTAAAAATCCCAAATTTGGAATTTTGTTTTTAAATCGAATCTGATGATCTGCGCAAAATATCAAGGCCAAAAATCTTGGGCTTTAGATTCCTTTAAAGACCATGACTCAATCTCCCGATGAGAACTTAGTAATCAAGGGAGCTTTGTCATGAAGAAAATGAGTACACCAATAACAAGGATTGCAAAGCCTGTTGCGGCTTTCTGTCTTGTTATACTGAGTGCATTTTTGCTTTCTTGCACAAGAGGCAAAGACTCTTCATCTAGCCTGAGTCTTTCAATTCCTAAAACGATGAGCTCGCAAAAGTTAGGTGCGCTCGGCACAGCCGACATGCTTGGCCATGTCGTTGTCAATGTGTCGGGAGATGGCATTGGTGTTCCCATTATTTTTAATTGGGATGCTAGAGAAAACGGAAAAGGCACGGCTCTCGATAAGCCGATTCAACTTGTTGTTCCTCAAGGCTCCAATCGCTTGATTCAAGTTCTAGCCGTTTACATGGACACGCAAGGCACAACTATGCAGTTTTATTATGGCGACAAAGTGCAAAGCTTTTCTCAAGCCAACGAGACTGTGAGCCTTGCCGTCAGCTCGATCAGTCAGGCCTCTTCAATAGTGAGCGGTAACATCTCTGGCCGGTATCTTTTAAGCTCATCGGCCGGCCCCACGGGACTTGTTAGTGCCAGCTATCTTCCATCGAACGGAAGACCTGCCGTGACCATTGATCGATCGGTGATGTACAATGGATGGTTTAATACTTTTGCGCTCGCTGGGGCTAAGTTCAATTACACGCTATTCACGATCGGTGGTCTTTCAATCCCTCTATTTAATGGAAGCTCTGTCGACTTGACCGAAGCCTCGTTTCCGCCCACAGCGAACGTTGGACGCTTAAATATTCCGACAAGCAATCGTCAAAACAATGGAAGCTTTGGCATCGAAAATCCGTTAATTCAAGTTTATGGTTTTTGGGGGCCAGGAGCTTCAGGCAAATCCATTTGCCCATACTCAGCGCCGGTGACGACAAACTATCGGCCAGCTTCAAATTCGGCTGGCAGTTATGCTTACTCAGCCGGTTCTCTGCCAAGTGATTTTGCTACAAGTCTTACTCTGACAAATATTTACTTGCAGGGAGCAAACGGGGCCAACGGGACTGCGGCTCCGTGTTTGAGTTTAAATAATTATGTCGATGGTCTCAACATTTACACAACCATGGCTGATAACGGAAAAGACTCTGCCGCTGGATTCGTTGGCCCCTTTAAAGCATCGAGCACTGGCACCGTTTTTAGTCTGACAAAGGTGGATGCAGCAACCTACAATATTGCTGCGGCATTATTGCCAGGCGCACTTGATGTGGTGAGCGGAATTAATATTTACAAAAAAATGGGTGATTGGGACTACCAAGACGTCGATTGCAATCCTCAAGCTCTTGACGGGCAGGGGTTTCAGATAATAACACAATCACTCCTCACTTCAGACGCATGGTCACAGAATTTAAGCGTTAGTGCGAGTGATGTAACTAACAAAATCAACCTTGCGATCTGCCCGGTTTCTCGCCAAAGCGGGACGCAGTTCCCGCTCGGGATTTTTGTTAAGTATTATAACTTTGGCGGCACGCCTCAAAATCAAGTTGGGGTTGCTGATCATATCACGATTTCAATGCAAGACAACTTAACGACGTTTGGTGGAGGAGCGTGTGTTCCCATCCGGTTTCAAGTGAGAGATTCGTTGAACCAAAACACGACCCCTTCTTCTTCTATGCCATATACGATTAACTTAGGAACTGGAATTACAGCCCTTTATTCTGATTCACAGTGTGTAACTTCGATGACCACAGCAGGTAGCTTTAATTCTAATCAAATCAGTGGTTACGCCCTGATTGCACCAGCTTCCAGCTCTGGGAACATATCTATAACAACGGCTTCACTTCCCGGAACGAATGCGCCAGTCTTAGTAACCGCAGCCTCTTTATCTCCTCCATATCAAATTGCTTTAATCGATTCGGAAACGGGAAACAAAGTTGTTGGACTAAATCGTTACAAATGCCATAATCTTCTGGCACAAATGCAGATGACGGGGGGTATTCCTGCGCCTGCCCCCGGAGGCGAAAGCTTAGCCCTTGCAGAAGCGACTGTGGTCAATTACTACGCGTCTTCTGACTCGAGTTGTTCGTCGACCGCAAGTTCGACCTTTACAACTTCAGGATTAACGAGCGGCAAAACTAACCTGCCGGTAAATTTGATACCTCGTCTAGGTCTAACGTCTTTGACTGCATCGTTGTCAGGAACATTTCTCGACGCGAGCCGAGTGATCACCAATTCAATCAGTTCTGCGGCCACTGCTATTGCGACTGATGTTATTCCTGCGGGCTTGCTAGGTGCGGGAATGTTCAATCCGAGCGACCTCTATTTGCCAATAAATCAGTGTATTCCCCTTGAAATGTATGCTCGTGGAATGAATTTTGGCGATCGAGGAATTTTCTCAGATATCGCAGGTTTTACATTTACTCCCAGCACACCATTCCAAGTGAGCTCTCCAGCCTTGGTGCTAAACAACAATTCTGGATGTAGCGTACAAACCGCGTCAATAAGCACCGCTACAAATTACCTCGCTGGTGATAGCCGATCTGTTTTCTACGTAAAGTCGACAGCCTCACAGGTAACGACAATCGATGTAAAGGACACTGGTGGAAGTAACATCATGAAAACTGTGACCATACACTTTCAGTAGCCTTGCTCCACATGCGAGGTTGGAATCTCCCTTGGCACCAACTTTAGGAGCGCCTTCACAGGTCAGCTGATTTTGCTAAAATTCCAAGAGACCCACCCTCTGCCGCTGCATGGCAGAGCTCACTCTTGCAACCCGAAAAACTTAAGTGTTTACTCCATTCGGTTAAAAAACCGAACCTGGGGGATAACATATGGCATTTGAGCTTCTTTCTAAACACGGCGATCACGAGCAAGTCATTTACTGTCACGACAAATCTGTCGGTCTAAAAGCCATCATTGCAATTCACAACACCGCACTTGGCCCCGCACTCGGCGGCACTCGCATGTGGAACTACAAGAACGAAGAAGAAGCTCTTATCGACGTGCTAAGGCTCTCAAAGGGAATGACTTACAAAGCTTCGGCTGCGGGACTTAATCTCGGCGGTGGTAAAGCCGTTATTATTGGTGATTCTAAAACGCAAAAAACTGAGGGCCTTTTTAGAGCTTTCGGGCAATTTGTGAACACGCTCAATGGCAAATACATCACGGCCGAAGATGTTGGCACTGGTGAAAAAGACATGGAATATATTTTCATGGAAACACAGTGGGTCACTGGAATCCCCAAAGACTTTGGCGGCTCGGGCGATCCTTCGCCTTATACAGCTCACGGCGTTTTAATGGGCATTAAAGCTACGGCGAAGGAAAAACTTGGCACTGACAGCCTCAAAGGCGTGCGCATTGCGGTTCAAGGTCTTGGCAACGTAGGAACAAACTTGGTGAAGTATCTTTATGAAGAAGGTGCCAAAATTATTGTGGCTGATATTGATCAAGTAAAAGTTAAGCACCACCGCGAAGTTTACAAAGCTGAAGTTGCCACCCCTGAAGATATTGTTTTTACAGATTGTGAAATTTTCGCTCCTTGCGCCCTAGGAGCTGTGATCAATGACAACACGATTCAAAAACTCAGGTGCAAAGCCATTGCCGGCGGGGCAAATAATATTTTGGCTGAAGCTCGCCACGGTGATCATTTGCGAGAGCTTGGAATTCTTTATGCTCCTGATTATGTGGTCAATGCGGGCGGCCTAATGAATGTCTTTGTTGAGCTTGAGGGTTACTCTCCAGACAGAGCTTTCGAGAAAACTCGCAAAGTTTATGACAATGTCACAAAAGTTTTTGAAATCGCTAAGCGTGACAATATCGGAACTCATACGGCTGCTGATCGTATGGCTGAAGAGCGCATCAAAACAATTGGCGCTCTAAAACAGCGCCATCAAGGCAAATCAAGCCGAGCATTTACAACTTTGAAAGAAGTGTACAATCGCTAGGCTTGTCCTTTTGCGTCGCAAGACTTTCTTTCGAGATGTTTGAGAGATTTTCGATGATTTTTGCCTCTGTTTCTACTTGAATAGAAGCGGCTTGTGATTTTCATAGATAAAAGAGGTTTTGCATGACAACTAAGTTAACAAAAAATGATCTCAAAAAAGACGCTGTGACCGAAGAGCTGCAAAAAGGTTTTGTGTGGACGACTCGCCATATGAATGGCGTCATAATTTTCTTGGTGGGCTTTGCCTTGGTCGGCGCGGGTTACTCGGCTTACTCATACTTTGACACCAAAAAGGAAGAAGAGTCTCAAGAGCTTTATTATCAAGCTGAAAAAACATACCTCAATCAAAAGCAAAAGTTTGACGCCTATGAGGCCGAGGCCAACAAGCCTCCTGTTGCTAAAAAAGCAAAAGAGGAAAAAGAAGCTGCAACCGAGCCTAAAGGCGAAAAGCCGAGTGGTGATCTTATTAAAGATTATGGCAAGGCTATCTCTGAACTTGAATTCGTTGTTTCGAAAGATTCGTCTTCAAATTCGGCAATGATGGCCGCGCTGACTTTATCTGATATCTACAGCCAATATCAGATGAACGATAAAGCCCAAGCAAATCTTGATAAAATCAAAGTGGGATCAAACCTGTTATCAATAATGATTATGGATCGAAAAGCGAGCACCAAAGCAAACCTTGGTGACTGCAAATCCGCGCTTAGCATCTGGGATCAAGCGCTAGCGGTAAAAACTGCAAAATTTATGGCGGCTGATATCAAACTCAAAAAAGGACTTTGCTTCGAGTCGATGAATGACATTTCAAATGCCAAGGTGATGTACACTCAAGCCAAAGAGGGCGAAGCTCAATCCCCAACAACAAAAACAGCCGAAAAATATCTTCAGCTTTTGGCAAGTAAAGAAACTGCAACCAAGTAATTTCGGGCTAATGATTCCCTTCGGGCGGAGATGCTGATGCTTAAGTTAAAAATTGGATTGTTTGTCTTCTCAATCTTGTCTTTGTCCTGCGCCCAAATTGAAAAATGGCAGGCAGGTCAAAGTGCGGAACGACGAGTTTTTAGTACTCGCAAAGTTTGGGTGCGAGACACCACAGCCTCGACAAACTTAGGCTTTCGTAAAATCAACCGGATGCAACCTGTGGCTTTTCAAAACCTAATCATTAGCGGCAATGCGATTGATAGCGTCGTGGCACTAGATAAAAATTCCGGTCAAGAAGTTTGGCGTGCACCTATTCTAAATGGCGTCGAAGCTTCGGCAACTTTGATTAACGACAGACTTTTTGTTGGCGCCAATGACGGGCAATTTTATGCATTGAGTGCAAAAACGGGTGCTGTTATTTGGACTTTTCCAACGCGAATTGAAACCCTATCAGAGCCTTTGCTAGAAGAGGGTGTCCTTTACTTTATGACTGGCAATAATACTCTCTACGCGCTAGATGCAGCCACTGGCAAACAGCTTTGGCTTTACTCACGCCCTGACACTTCATCTTTGTCCATTCGCGGAGGCTCTCGCCCAGCCTATCGTGCAGGCACAATCTACGTGGGCTTTAGTGACGGAAGTGTTGTTGCTCTGCTTGCCAAAACTGGAATTCTCAAATGGGAAAAACAGCTCAATCGAAATAAAAAATTTCGTGATTTGGACTCAAACCCTATCATTGAAAATGATTATCTCTACTTGATTGGTTTTGATGACGCTATTTACTGTTTAAGAGCTGCCACAGGCGAACAGGTTTGGCGCTCAGATCGTGGCGGTTATGGAACTCCTTTGATTTTGGGTGATAAACTTTTTTATGCTACGAGCACAAATGAGCTTGCGGCGCTCAATAAGGCCAATGGCGAGAAACTCTGGAGCTATCCTCTGCACGAAGGAATCGCGACTTCACCAGCACTATATAAAGGCCTTTTAGTTTTTGGAGAGTCCAACGGAAGTCTTGTTTTTCTTGAGACCACGAAAGGCAAGAGTATCGCATCCTTCGAACCTGGACGGGGAGTATTTTCGCCCATATTGGCAGACGAAAAAAACTCAAACGTCTACTTCATCTCGAATGAATCTAACTTGTACTCGATCGAAGCAAAGTGGACATTTCCAAAGCATATCTCTTTTTTAGAATAGGATATTAGTTTATGAATTTTTTATTTTCGGCCTCGGTGATTTTAGCAGCAAGCACTTTGACTTTGGGTTGCGCTCAAGGCAATTGCCGAAGCCAAAGCGAGCCTGCAAAAGATAAGACAGTAAGCGTGGTCGAGGCCGCAAATAACATAGCGGCCCCAGATAAAATAAAAATTTATAAATACAATGGCGAAACACAGTGTGGGATGCATGCGGCCGTTGACGTTAATGTGATGGCTGCAGAATTGCCTCACATAAAAATACACAGCTCTGAAAGCAAAAAAGACAATCTCATGCATATTCAGCAATGTGGATCGCCGACTGGAAGCGCAAATATTTACCTTATTGATCTGAAGGATTTGCCTGCGGCAAAAAAATTCGGCTTTAAAGAGTGGATATTTGAATAGGATTTTCTTCATTTAAGATCATCAATTTCATATCTTATTTCTATTATTACACTTTTACGTTGTTACATAATATAACTTATCAGAACAATGGCACTACAGACGATATACTCGCCCAAACTCTGGAGCATAAAAATCGTCCGACGAAACCCCATATTTTTGGCAGCCTTGCTTAAGATGCTCAATTGGATCGTGAATGGCCTCTGAAGTTAATTTAAAACACCCAAAATGAATTCCAACCGATTTTTTGCTTTTTAGATCTACATGGGCAAGCACCGCATCTTCTGGGTTCATGTGGACCGGCTTCATAAACCATCTTGGCTCATAAGCGCCGATCGGAATAAAGCTTAAAGTCATTGCTCCAAGCCGCTCAGAAACTTCTTTAAAAAAAGTGCCATATCCGGTGTCGCCACCGAAATAAATTTTTTCTGTTTTTGATTCAATCACAAACCCACCCCACAGAGTTCTATTGCGATCGTGCAGTCCGCGAGATGAAAAGTGCTGGGCCGGCACAAAGTGAATTCTGAGATTCGATTTGTTATTGGCAACGGCAACCGTGGATGTTTCCCACCAGTCAAATTCTTCAACTTGGCTAAGTCCATTTTTTCTTAGTAGTTTTTCATTGCCAAGACTTGTGAGGAAAAGCGGTTTAAATTTTTTTTCAAGCTGGATCAGTGTTTTAATATCAAGATGGTCGTAATGATTATGGCTCACCAAAACCACATCAATCGCAGGCAAATCATTGAAAGCAATACCCGGCCGGTGCACACGCTTAGGTCCAGCAAAAGTCACGGGACTTACTCGCTCGGCATAAACTGGATCCGTGAGAATATTTAAACCCTCAGTCTGAATCAATATTGTCGAATGATTGACGATCGAATATTCTAAACCCTCAACGACTCTGTCTTTGGGCTTTGGAAATAGATCGAGATCAACCCATTTAGGCCAGGGAGCTCGTTGAATTTCTTTGGCAATCTTTATAAAATCCTTAAAGCTGTGATCGCTGGCACCGCCAGGATTAAAAAATTTTTTGCCGTTGAAGTGATCAGAAATTTGAATTTTTCCACGTTTAAACATGGATCTATTGAGACAGAAAAGTTCGTATCAGCCAAAGCATTTATAGCCAAATCGGAATTGTTTTTTTAAAAAATCTAGACTGGTCTGGACTGTTCAAGATCGTCCCAATGCTCCACCTTGATTGAAGGGGGTTTTATTAAAAATTTCTTAGTCATCCCTTTTGTAGCAACTTTTTTTATAAGCATTTGCCAATTGGCAAATGCGGCTGCTGAAACAGAATGCACCTACTATCACTATGGCCTACCGGGCGTTCACTTTTATCGCCAGTTTTTTGCCCCATCAACTTGCTATGTCGACATAACCCCGATGGACACCGAAGGTTTAGTTTACCGTTCTTATCTTTTTTCGGAGCAAGGACTTTTTATGGTTTTCAACTCATATGGCGACGGAAAACCTTCTGAAAAGACAGGGGCTCGCGTTTTTTATTTCTTACCCAGAGAAACCACGCCACACGGCATCTCCGAGAATGGGGATCTTAAAATTCAAACAGGCTCCGTTGATACCGTTCTTATTATTGATGGCACAACTTCAAAGTTGAAATCTCTCGCACGCAAAAATATTGCCGCAACTTTAATTGAAAGTCCTGAGGTCAATGCCACCAACCAAGGTGGAGTTGAAATCAAAGACTACCATGGGCTGCTCATTGATACAGGTTTTGCTCTTGGCAAAGATCCAAAAACAGATCCAAATCGCAAAAGCCTTATCACTGATCAAAATGGAAAATCATGCCGCATTAAGAATAAAGATCTTTTCAATTATGATAACAGTGACGAAGCGATCTTTAAAAGAAGTGATCTTGAATTTAAAAAATACCTGTCACAAGTTTGTCCAGAGCTCACGCCTGGCTACTAATATCTAATACTAAACTGCGACTTCTTTAGAGAAGTCGAGTGCCATCGTCGTCTACCGAGATCAACCGCTTTTTATAAAGACCGCCCAGCGCAATTTTAAACTTTTTGCGACTGACTCCAAAGTACTGATAAATCAATTCCGCTGATGTTTTATCTGTGAATTCCATAAAGCTATCATTCAGTTTTAAAAAATCTAAAATCTTTTCAGAGATATCTTTTGCAGCTTCCATTCCTAAGGCTTGCAGACTTAAATCTATCTTAAAATCTTCACGAACATGTTTAATAAATCCAGATGTTCTTTGACCCAATCTAAGCGGCTGAAAGACTTCATTCTCAAAAAGTACGCCCGTCACCTTATTATTGATGATCGCCTTATAGCCAAGATCGGTTTTGCCCGAAATAATCAAATCGACTTTTTGCCCGACAGTAAATTCTTTTGACGTTTTTTCGACAAACCGATCTGTGCGCTGACTGGCGGAGATACGATCGGTATTGTCTAAGTAAACTGCCACCAAAACCGAATCCCCCGGGCGCAGACTCCGAGTCTGCTCTCGGAACGGCAAAAATAAATCTTTGCTCAATCCCCAATTTAAAAAAGCCCCCACTTGCTCAACTGAAACAACCTCAAGTAAAGCAAACTCTCCGACTTTGGCTAAAGGCTTTTCTGTGGTGGCTATAGGCTTATCTTCTGAATCCAGATAAATAAAGACTTCTATCTCTTGCTCGGGCTGAAGATCTTGAGGTGCATATTTCATCGGCAAAAGAATTTCACCGAGTGCCTGCCCGTCCAGATAAAAACCAAAAGAGGTCTCCTTAACCACCCTGAGCGTGCTCGTTTGGCCTATCAGTTTAAATACAATGTCGTCCTGATTTTCAGACATTCTATTCTTTCAGCATGGGAGTAATTTTAAGTTCTTCGAAGTGCCCCTGGCGCTGCACCTTCATCACCGTCGCTTGATTGGCTTTTAATGATTGCAAGCCATAAACATAATCGTAGAGATTTTCGATCTTTAAGCCCGACAACTCAACAATAACATCCCCTGCAACAAGACCCGCTTTTTCAGCAGGACTGTCTTTGGAAGTTCCAGATATTTTAACTCCTTTGATACCTTCCTGGGTGTAATCAGGAATTGTCCCAAGATAAACTCGAAAGCTTCGGCCTCGCAATTGACTGTGCGAGCTCTCTACTTTTTGATAGGTGAGCTTGTAGCCTTGGGTGTGGTTTGAAGTTGCCGCACGACTGCCACCAACAGCCTCTATCACGCGTGCCATTAGGTTGAGAATTCTTGTCTCACCTTCGGCATTGATTAATTCCGCGCGGTCTCTGGGCGTGTGATACTCAGCATGCGCGCCAGTAAAAAAACTGATGGTTGGGATTGTCTTCATATAAAAAGCCATCGAATCAGTAGGCAAATAAGGATCTTCGCTTAATGACAAATGAAGATCAGTTTGCGGGGCCAGCTGCTCAAATAGGGACTTCCATTCTTTGGCTGAACCTACTCCTTGAACTATCAGTTTTTCTTCAGAGCCTGCTTTTAAACGGCCAATCATATCCATGTTGAGATAGCTTGAGATTTTTTCTGACTTTTGAGCTTTAAGCCAATCGGAACTGCCTAAGAGACCAATTTCTTCTCCCGACCACACGGCAAAAACTAAATTCTTTTTGAGTTTGATCTGACCCAAACGATGTTGAGTCGAGAAATAATGAGCCAGCTCCAAAACCCCTGCAACGCCCGAGGCATTGTCGTCGGCACCGACATGCACTTGCCCCTGCTCTTGAGCCTTTGCCAAGCTGCTACCCATATCCCCAAGGCCTAAATGATCGCCATGAGCTCCGATCACAACTGTTTCAGTAGCTCCTTTGACTTGAATTTTAGCGAGAACATTTAATCCCGTTGATTTGATAAACTGCAAATCCACTTGAGACTCAACTTGGGTTTTTGCAATATCTGTGGCTTGGATCTCGCCCTGATCTAGGATGTCTTGCCACTGTTTTAGGCTTCGACCCGTGGGCTTAATTATTTTTTCTGCCAACTCATTGCTGAGGCTTAGCACAGGAAGACCTGCATCGGCTGAAACGCCTTCGTATTTTAACTTCATCAACCTTTGCTGAGACGTAGAATTCGGGCCCGTGGCAATTAAAACTCCGAGAGCTCCATTATTTTTAGCCACCAAAATTTTATGCTGAATTCGCGAGAACATATTGAGCTGAATGCGCTTGCCATTGCTTACACCTTCAGGGATGTCACGGAAGATAAGAACCCATTTTCCTTTAACGTCTAGGCTCTTATAAGAATCATAGGCAGCCTCTTTATCTGTAGCTTGAGCTTGAATTCCGTAGCCGCCAAAAGCGAGCGGAGCCTTGGCAAACTCCCCTGCTTTAGCCATTGAAAGCGGAATGTAATCGACTCCCACAAGAGCTGTGATTTTTTCGCTAGATTTCTCTCCAGCCAATTCAAACTGCAAAGTATTCTTGGCTCCGAGCTCGACTTGAGATGTAAATTCAAACGGCGAAATAAATTTTTTATCTCCAGGCAAAGAACTCAAACCCATTTCCGAAAAGAGCAAGGCAATGTTTTGCGTATAAACTTTTTCTTCAGGAGACCCCGTCTTGCGACCCTTCAAATTTTCTGAAGCCAAGTAGCCAATGATACTTCGAATGTCGTCGGCTTTGATTTCAGGATGAAGATCAGAAAGATTGATTTGGCTTTTTGGAGCCAAACCCAAGAGCTCTCTAGCTTTTTGGTCATTCCATTCAGAGATATAAATTTGCGACTCGCCCTTTTCATTTCGATGTGTCCAGGAAAGCTGTTTGCCATCTGGAGAAAACACCGGGAGACCATCAAAATCAGGAATATAACTGACTCGAACCGGCTCTTTAAGCCCCTGAGCATCGACCATATAGAGTTCGAAATTTGAAAAACCCATTTTATTGGTCGTGAAGATCAAATAATCACCTGAAGGATGAAAATAAGGAGCCCAAGACATCGCCTTCATATGAGTGATTTGTCTTTGCTCGCTGCCATCTGTATTCATCGTCATGATTTCAGCCGATTGACCATTGGGAGCAAACCGCCGCCACGTAATTTTTTTGCCATCAGCACTAAAAAACGGCCCGCCGTCATAACCCTTAACATCTGTCAGGCGCTTCACACCCGTGCCATCAGCATTCATAATGTAGATGTCCATCATGTAGGAAGGGTCTTGCTGAAAAAGCTTTTGATCTTCATCTGACAACTTTTCAGTGTAAGCAGCTCGGTTCGATGCAAAGGCGATAAGTTTGCCATCCGGAGAATACGACCCCTCGGCATCATAGCCTTTTTCATGAGTCAAAGCTTTGAGCTTGCCGGTTTTTAAATCCTTTTCAAAAATATCGAAGGTGTCATCAAAGCTCCAAGAGTACTTATTTTTTTGCGGAGACTTTCTTTGAGCGTACTCCTCTTCTACTTTTTTCTTCAAATCAGGATCTAAGTGCGTTGATGCAAAAAGAGCCTTTTTGCCGTTAGGGTGAATCCACGAGCAAGTGGTTTTGCCTTTTCCCGTGGAAACCAGTTGAGTGTCGCCAGACTTAAGATCCATCATGAAGATCTGATAAAATGGATTGCCTTCAGTACGCTCACTTTGAAAAATCATCTTTTTGCCGTCGGCACTGAAGTAGCCTTCACCCGCTCGTGCCCCGACAAAAGTCAGTTGGCGCGGATGAGTCATCAATCCTGGATCTTGCTCAAGCTCGGGGCGACTTGGGTCTTTGGTGCCCTCAGCAAAAGAGGCTGGCTGGCGGTCCGAGTTTGCAGGAGATTTTGTCTCATGCGCGCAGCTCGAGGTGAGCAGTAGAGAGTAAATCACAACTGTGTTGGCAAAAAAGAACCCTACAAGCAAAGCAAAGCGATTAAAAAATCTCATAAATTCTCCAGATTTTTTCGTATTTATTCAAGTCTGTGTTATACATTTTTTACCTCTTGTTTCTAAGGATAATTTTAGGAGAACTCAAATGACACTCCAGACAATTTTTCGCCTGTTTTTAGGGCTGTGCCTGCTCGCCACCTTAAGCTGCGCGCAAATACAAAAATCCCCCTCAGCGATCACAAACAGAGCTTTTGACAGCGAACTGAAATTCCCCCAGCTCTCTAGCAAGATTGCATTTGTCTCACACCCTGATTGGCTGGCTTTGACCTTGGATTATACGGGCTTTGCCGAGCTCTATAGAAAGATCAACCAACGACAAGCACTGCCCTTAAAAAACAGAGGCGAGGCTCATATCACGATTCTGACTCCCACTGAATTCAAGTCCTTTCAAGGGCAAATCCCAATGAGTGAGATTGAGTCTTTATTTCAGGAGCGGATTAAGAATGCCACTTTTGAGATCGTGTGCGTTGGAAAAGGAAAACTAAAATCACCATCGGACTTGCAAACATTTTTTGTCGTAGTTAAATCACATGACCTTCTGCAAATCCGCCAAGCTATCAAGCAATTAGCTAACAAACACAAAGTAGGAAGTGAATTCAATCCTGATGAATTCTACCCACATATCACAATTGGTTTCACAGAAAGAGATCTACATTTAGCCGATGCCGTCCGCAAAGATCAAAGCTCATGCTTACCTCAGGAATAGAATCTATGACCTGCGAATACTCAGATGTTTGCTCGGGCTGTTCGCTTTGGCAGACAGCTCTTCAGCAGCAGCAAAAAGAAAAGGTCGAGCTTTTTAAAACGCAGGCAGAAAAGAAATGGCAGATCACTCTTCCAGAAGTTAAAATCCACAGCTTGGGCCCAGGAGGCCTGCGCGACAGACTCGATTTCACAATTGAAAATGGAAGTTTTGGGCTTCAACATAAAACTAGTTCTCAAATAGTCGATCTGCCGGTTTGCCTGCAGCTTAGCCCCCCGCTTCAAAAATTTCTTGAGGATTTTCGCAGCGCTTTGCCACCCGTTAAAAAAGGCTCCGTGCGTTTGCGCGTGGGTCCCAATGGAGAACGCGGAGTCTGGCTTGATTTTGCCAATAAAGATATCCAGATGCTCTTTGAAGAAAAAACCGCACTAACAAAGCTTCTAGCTCTAGGCTTTGTAGAGATTGGCCAACGTCGAAAAAAACTTATTTGGAGTGAGTCTTCATCAGAAGCTCCAGCTGAAATTCCACGATTTCGGTTGGTTGATCCGGAACTGCAAACCTGGACTTCTGCCTATGTCGGCCCACAACAAAAAGAATTAGATCTTTATTCTTACGTGAGCTCTTTTTCGCAAACAGGCACTCAGGCCAACAAAAAAATCGCTGAAATTATAACGAGTTATGTCTCACAGATAAACCCAAATTCTATCTACGAATTTGGCGCAGGTATTGGCACGCTGACACTGCCAGCTCTTTTTGCCTCTGCAACCCAGGCTGCAAAATACACGGTTTTTGAAAACGACGAGCTTTCGCTGCAAGGCCTTAAAAAAACTCTAGAGCAATGCGATCTTGCACCTAGAATTCAAATCAATGCCGGCGATTTCCAAAAAGAAAAAATCGTGAGCCAAGCCGTACAAACCCTTGAAGGCGCAGATCTACTGATTCTCAATCCACCACGCTCAGGAGTTGGAGACTTTCTTGTGCCAACGGTTGAGGCGAGCCATGCTGCGATTTACATGTCTTGTTTTGCACAGAGCCTGATTGAAGATGCCAAACTTTTGATAGCAATGGGCTTCAAGCTAAAGCAGGTAGAACTTGTTGATCAGTTTCCACAAACTTCACATGGTGAGTGGCTCGCTCTTTGGGAAAAATGACCCAAAAACTGAAAAATACCCTGCTCTGTTTTTTCAATTCGTAATCTGCGGATACATCCACCAGACCCATGAATGCTTGTTCTTCGCAGCCCAGAAGATCTCCTCGAGAGAGGCGCAGCGACCAGTCGATTTAACCGCGTCGAGAAGCTTCTCGCGATTAAAGAAAAACTTATACACAGAACTAGGCACGAGCTTTTGATTCACCGTTAACTCAGGGGTGCGCACACTGTACTCGGCATTTGGCAAAATTTTGCCGTCGATCGGAATTACGATCTTAGCAATAAGGTAGACCTCATCGAAATTTTCCTGATCAAAGGGGATATGAACGTGGTCAGTTTTTGCTTCTTCGTTGGGATATTTTTCAATTGTAAGGATGTAAGGGTCCTCTAACGCCATTTGCCCAAAAAATCCGCCGAATTTTTTCTTTTGCACGCGGAATTGATTCGAGCTCCCGGGAACTTCCTCATAAACATACTGATCCGACAACCTTTGCCATATTCTCTTTTCCCCACGAAGTATCCAAGGGCTTAAAGTTTTCCTGTAAATGGATTTTCCATCACGTAGGATTTCAATTTCGCGGTTTTTAAATTGAACATCGAGCTCAGCGCGGTTCTGAATCGCGAAGTTAAGGACCATGTATTCGGATTTCTCTAAAACGTGGTTTTCAAAAAAGACGCCAATAAAAGGTGACACCTCTTTATCCTCGAGCGAATAAACGTATCCCCACTCTTGCCCCCCACAGTATTCAATGACCTGGTTGTGGTGCTCGTCGGCATCGAAACGAAAAGTGGAACGATGAGCGCAAGAAGTTAGAATGAAAAAAGAAAAAAGCATTAAGAGCGCAGTTAGAATCCTTGATTTTTTCATCAATTTCTACTCATCCTTCACTTCAAAGAATTCAGCCGAACCCCGCAGATAGAGCCCGCTAAATCGCGGCCAAAGCAAAGACTCAAAATAGGCAGCACAATAATACCTGTGGCAAAGAGTAAAACTGTTCTTAGCACCACTCGAAACGGATAATATTTTGAAATCCGCTCAAGAGTTGTTCCCATCCTCAACGAACAAGCCCACTCCCCTAACGAAAACCCCAAAACACTTCGTAACATAATCATGTATATAAAAGACAACATCACGAAAAGAACACACAAAATCTGTCGGTCCTTCAAAAACAACAGGCCCATATTGAGTGGATAATTGCGTTGAACCAAGAAAAAAAGAGACAAGAAAATCATCCCAATTCCAACAACCATTGCTGCGTCCATCAAAGCCGCAGTCCACGAGAATATCATCAGCACACGGCCCTTGCGACGATTCATCGGACCACGATGAAATCCCTGTTGCTCTTCTGTGATGGATCCCACCAGCCTTGAGGGTTTAAACAAATTTTTTGGAATCGACGGCGCTGGCGAACGAATTTCAGGTTGCGGTGTCGACAGAGGCCAATGCGATAAAGTGGGTGACTCCTCGGGAATTTGCATTTCATAATATTATCATGAGCCAACGTGCCTGAAAACTGGACTGGCTCGTAAAATTTAAATTATTTTTAGTATTATTTTAAAAACTAGCAAGGAGTCTCTATGAAAAAACTTATCAGCTTAGCGATGATTACATCATTTGCCGCACCTGTCTTTGCCTCAAGAACTTATCAAGTCACTGGACCTATTCTAGAATTCAGCGGAACAAAAATTGTTGTCCAAAAGGGCAAAGAAAAATGGGAGATCGACCAGCCGCCCACAACAAAAATTGATGGCGAGCTCAAGGTCGGCTCAAAAGTCACTATTGATTACACGATGGTAGCTGAAACTGTGAAAGTAAAAAGCGACAAACCCGAAGCCGCTAAAAAGTAAAGTCCACTCGTATCGAGTGGACTTTTTATTCCCCTATTGGATTTACAGACCTTTATTGCGTTCCAGGTCTTAAGTGTGGCGTTATCGTCGTTGTTGAGGGCGCCCAATCCGCAGGAGCAGCCGTACTTGGTGCAGGATTATTTGATTTAAATATTTGATCTCCAATAATCAATGCTAAAAGTCCTCCACCGAAAATCAGTAATGGCTTAGTCCACTCAGACGACTTTGTTGATTTTGAAGAACGTCCCCCAGAACTGCCACCCTTGCCATCGGTCCCCGCAGAATTATCACCTGGAGATCCCGCACAAAAGTATGCAAGCCCCACTCCAGCATAAGTTGTTGCTGCTGGCTTGTCGCACTGGCATTTTATTGCTTTAGTTTTATCCGCAGATTTAAGATCAATACACTCGATCACCTTACCGCCGGTTTTTATGCAATCACT
>CANCBY010000020.1 GCA_947374445.1 Pseudobdellovibrionaceae bacterium | reverse complement strand
GGCGTTGGAATTTTTTGGCATATCGTCGATTTGGTGTGGATCTTTCTTTTTCCTCTTCTTTATTTGGTGGGCTAATTTATGGCGAATCAGAATTCACAAGAACATCATATTATTCCTGCAAGTATTTTAGCGAAGACAGCCGGCGCTTTGTTGCTTTTGACATTTTTGACTGTGGCCGCTGCCCGTATTCACTTGGGTGTGTTTGCAGCCCCGGTTGCTTTTTTAATTGCTGGAATAAAAGCATTTTTGGTCATGAGTTTTTTCATGGGCTTGAAATATGAAGTGAAAGAAAACCGAATTGTGTTTTCTTTGGGCTTTATATTTCTTGGAATTTTATTTTTCTTTTGCGCCCTAGATATTTGGACTCGTGTTCATTTTGTCAGCACGCTTTAAGCCTGCTGTAGATTGTGTTGTAGTAGATGTGGAAGCTGTACGCTGACCTGACCAAGTTTGGGATTGTGGTTTTTGTAGTCCTTTCTGGGCTTGCTGGTTATGCGACAAGCTTTCATATCGAAGTTCCCTTCGATTGGAATCACGCTCTTGCCTTGCTAGGCGGGCTTTATCTTTTGAGTTCGGGCTCTTTAGCTTTGAATCAAGTTCAAGAATGGAAAATCGATCAGCGCATGGACCGCACTAAAAATCGGCCCATTGCTTCGGGGCGATTAAAGCCGGCCGCTGCTGGGATTCTTTCATGGGCAATGCTAATTGCTGGTTCAACGCTGTTATTTGAGGCCAGCTTTATGGCCGGTGTTTTGGGCTGGGTGACGGTTGTTCTTTATAACGGAATTTACGTTTACATCTGGAAGCCTAAGTGGGTTTTTGGTGCTGTTCCAGGGGCCATTCCCGGGGCTCTGCCTGTGACTATCGGCTATGCAGCCAATGATCCTAATATTGGTAATTTAGATTCAGTTTACTTATTTCTAATCATGTTTTTATGGCAGATGCCTCACTTTTGGGCCCTGGCGATCAAGTACAAGGAAGACTACGCAAGGGGCGGCTTTCCGATGCTACCGGTTTCGTTGGGGATCGAAAGAACGATTCATCATATGGGTATTTACACGCTTGCCTATGTGGCTGTGGCGATGGCCTCGCCGTGGTTTGTACATGCTAGTTGGGTGTATTTACTGGCCGTTTTGCCGATCTCATTTAAGGTGCTCCAGGAGTTTTGGCGTTACTCTCGTTCTAAGGGCACCGAGCGTTGGCTGGCGTTCTTTTTGTGGACCAACGTGAGCATGCTTGTTTTTTTGGTGGTCCCGGTGATTGATAAGTGGAACTTTTTGTTCTTTGGTCACAGCTAATTTTTTTGCTGGTTCTGCATTGTAAAAAGTCTCTGACAAAAATCATGACAGTTTAGCTTTGAGGGGTATTCCTCTATAAGGTCTTTTGCCAAGTTTAAGTCTGGCGTATAGCGCGCTAGATTTTTGCCCTCCAAAAGGACATTTTTTGAACAGAGTCGTCTATTTAGTTTATTTGATTTTTATCTCAGCGGCATTTGCTATTGGCTGTAGCTCTCCTCATTCGGAAGCCTCCACCCAAGGTGAGGCTTGCTCGGATACCACCAAGCAGGCTTTTTTAGAATACCAGAAGGCGCAGGCTGCGCACGACTCACTTTTGGTCACCAGCAGCTGCGCTCGAATTTTAAGTGTCAATGGATCGCAAAGTTGTCAGATGCAAGACTCCGCAGGGCAGCCTATGGCCGTGAGTTATCGTCAAATCGAGAAAGATTGCCAAGCGGCCGCATTACTTGTGGAACAAGCCAAGGCCTCTCAGGCACTGCCCTTGATAACTGATCCTAAATTGTATTGCTCTGAAGAGGTGGTTCACCGCTATCGTGGGGCGATTTCGAAAATTACGAGGCTTCAAAATGCGTCGAGTGAGTCGCGAAATAGCGAATATTTTGAGTTTGCTATTCAGGCTTGCGAGAGATCTAAAAATTCACTTCAGGGCGTACTAAAATGTTCAGCAGAAATTGCCGGCAAACGGCGTTGGATATCGTGGGAAGATCTAGCTCCGATGTGCCACCAGGCGGATTTGGATTATCAAACATTCTTGTCCCAATGGCCTCGCTTGTCGAAGCCCAGTGGTCGATGGTCTCATGCAGAAGCTCGAGACTCGATATTGTCTGACGGTGGTCTGATAATGCAAGTGCCGTTAAAGTCCTTGTCTCAAAAGCTGCAACTGACAGTTTTATCGGGTTTGGATATGACCTCGATTTTTGCTTTCTCCTCTGAACAGATCGAAATATTTTATTTGCAAGGTGCGATCGTTGGACGAAGAGTTGCAGAAAAAGCAGCTCTTTCGGGGCAAGTGGCTTGTGGCCTCACGCGAGAAGAGATCAATTTAACTTTGGCTCCCGAGGATGTTTATCTTTCGCAAAAATTCACCGTCAAGGAGCATGAAAAAGAGAATGATCTGCGAAGGTCTATTTTGCGATTTGAATCTTCGAGCAATAGTCTTTTTTGGGTCTCTTGCATCTCAGAATCAGAACACAATTTGTCGGGGCAAGACATTCAAACAGCCTTTGGTGATCTGCTTGAAATTAAAATTTTAATTAAAAACGCTGAGCCTAGTTCTGGCGAATATCGATAGGCGTGTCTGTTTGACGAAGAGGATGGGCTTGCTTAAAGGCCTCTTCCTGTAAGCAAGCAGCTTCTATTTTAGAAATCAATTTGTACTGAGTTGTATCAATATTAAATCTTTGTGCCGAAAATATCTGTGGAATTAAAAAAAGATCAGCGGCCGTGACTTGGTCTCCGACCGAGAATATTCCACCGGTGTGACGAATGATTTCTTCATAGGCTTGAAAGCTTCGGTGCAACCATTCCGAGAGCCATTTATTTTTTTGATCAGCATTAATCCCTAGGTCTTTTTCTAAATACTGAAGGACCTTTAGATTTTGCAGAGGGTGGGTGCAATTGATAATTTCGCAAAGCTGTCTTACGCGAGCTCGTCGGTGCAATTCCTTAGGATAGAGGGGTGGAGTTGGAAAGGCCTCATCCAAGTATTCGATGATGGCCACCGATTGGCTGATGAGCGCACCTTCGTGCTCTAGTGAAGGCACCTCGCGAGCAGGATTGATTTTTTGATAGTCCGCGCTGTTTTGCTCTCCGCCATTATTAAGCAGGTGAATAGGGATATATTTGAACTCAAGGCTTTTGATATGCAGAGCTATTCTCACCCGATAAGATGGCGAACTGCGAAAATAATTATAAAGCTTTAAATCCGTCATTGAACTCACCTTCAGTAGGAATATGATCTGATCAAACATTAACTCAAGGAGCTACTATGCGCCAACTTTTGAGCCTCGTATTTGTAACAGTATTTTCAGTTGCTGCGTTTGCCAATGATTTTGCCGCGGTGGTTGGTATTCTGACTAACAGTGCTGACCGTGCAAGTACGACTTCAGGATCAAGTGTTTCTGGCAAAGTGGGATTTCAAGGGGGCGTATTGGGATTTATTGATCTGAGTGGGCCGATCGCTTTACGCAGCGGCTTTTTGTATTCTCAGAGAAACTACACAGTGACGACCAACTCTCAAGACACCGATTTCAATTTGGTTTACTTCGATATTCCAGCGACTCTGATGTACAAATTTGCTGAGTACGGCGGAGTTTTTGGCGGAGCGGTATTTGCTTTGAATGCATCAAAAAGTTGTTCGGGCCCTTCGGGCACGACTTGTTCTACCGATGGAGTTAAATCTTCTATGGTTGGATATCAATTGGGTGCGAGTTTTAAATTTGCTCCACAAATGGGAGCTCAGTTTTACTACGAAATGCTACCAGGAAATATTCAGGACAACTCAATCACCGCTGTGGGCTTAAAAGATGGCAAGTCTGTGGTTGCAAACTTCATGTTCACGTTTGAGTAATTTAAATGAAACTGGCATCGCTTAAAACCTCTATTCAAAGTTCAAAAAATCTAGATGGCGAGTTGATCGTTGTGAGTCGCGATCAAAAGCGTTTTGTAAAAGTCTCGGAAGTAGCGCCTGAACTTAAAGTCAGCTGCTTGCGTGGCGCACTTGAAAATTGGACTGAGGTCAGTTCGCGCTGTGAAAAGATTTTTCAGAGTCTTCAGAGTGATTTGAGTTATGGGCAGCCTTTGAATTCATCAGATCTTCATTCCTGTTTGCCGAGAACTTTTTTGTTTGCTGATGGCTCTGCATTTATTCATCATATTAAACTCGTTAGAAAAGCTCGCAATGCCGAATTGCCCGAGACTCTCTCGACGGTTCCTTTGATGTATCAAGGGGAGTGTGCGGGGTTTTTAGCGTCGACAGAGGATATTCCTCAAATTGATTTTGCTCATGGAACAGACTTTGAGGCCGAAGTGGCCGTGATCACTGATTTTGTTCCGATGGGCACCTCGAGTGAAAAAGCGCTTGAGCATATCAAACTATTTTGTTTGATCAATGATGTTTCATTGCGAGGGCTTATCCCAGGTGAGTTGGCTCAAGGTTTTGGTTTTTTTCAGAGCAAGCCGGCCTCTGCATTGTCTCCGATGGCTCTGACGGTGGATGAGCTTGGAAAAGCTTATCAGCAAGGGCGCATTCATTTACCTTTGAAGATCAATCTCAATGGTGAAGTTTTCGGAAGGCCTGACGCGAAAGAAATGCATTTTCACTTTGGCCAATTGATTGCGCATGCTGCGAAGACCAGAAATTTAGCAGCTGGAACTTTGATCGGCAGTGGAACTGTTTCTAATGAAGACTCTTCGGTTGGGTCAGGATGTTTGGCGGAAAAGCGAACTCTTGAACAAATCAAAGACGGAAAGATCACAACGCCATTTATGAAAGTTGGCGATCGAGTCGAGATTTGGATGGAGGACTCAGAGGGGCAAGATCTTTTTGGTCGCATCTCGCAAAAAGTGAGCAAGGCTCTATAGAATTTTACTCTACTACTGATTTGATCTTTAGGGTCGATAATTGTATTTCCGATTTCTTTTGAGTCTCTAAAGGAATTTTAAGAACAAATCGGGTGTTTGGGCATTCAGTATCGATCTCTAATGTTCCGCCGTGGCTTTGCAAAATGCCAACGGCAATGCTCAATCCTAACCCTGTTCCTTTGCCGATAGCTTTTGTAGTAAAGAAAGGTTCTAAAATTTTTTGTCGAATTTCGGGAGCAATTCCTGGCCCTGAATCAGTTACCCAGATTTCTGCAAAATGGTTTTTTTGATGAAGATCGATAGCAATCCAAGAGTTACTTTTACCTTCGACGGCATCATAGGCATTGTTGATCAAATTGAGAATAACCTGAGAGATCTGAATGGCCCGACAGGGAACCATCTCCAAGGGGGTGTCTAGATTGAGTTTTATTTTAACTTCTTGATGTTCAAGTCTGGCCATGCAAATTTCCAAGGTATCTGTAACAATTTTTTTAAGACTTGCGGGCAGCATGGCTTCTTTCGAGCCATCTCGCGAAAAGGATCTGAGTCCAGTGATGATCGACATAATTCTCTGGCTCATTTGTTCAATTCGTCTCAGAGAAAGCTGAATCCTTTCTGCAAATTCTTGGGGTAATTCAAAACGAGGTATCAGGCCTCGCATTTGATCGGCGCTCATTTGAATGACTGCCAAAGGGTTATTAATTTCATGAGCAATTCCCGCTGACATTTCACCAAGCGCCACAAGGCGCGCCGAACTGACCCGTAGTGCCTGTTCGTGGCTGAGTCGCTTGTTTGTTTCTGCCGAGTTCTTCCAGAGCAAATAGATTGTGATGCTGATTACGGTGAGAATTAAATTTTGAAGAATAAAATATATCAGTAGCTGATTTAATGCAGGAATTTGAGCTTGAATTTTCCACTGACTTGGGATGGTGAGACCATCGAAGTGTGTGAATTCAACTTCGGAAAAAGAGCTTAAACTCGGCTCTTGAGATATAAACTTGATTGATTTGATTGAAAAACTATTTGATCGAGCAGTGAGTTCTTCAAAGTACTCTTCGATATTTTGACCAATTACAATTTTACCAATAGGTCCATTGAGTGAGTTCAACTCAGTCTGGGCAAAGAGATGGGCTTTGTTATTTAGCTCTGCGAGCGCTGTTTGAAATTTTTCGTGAACATTTTTGTTTTGGAAAGAAGAACTTAGGCTATCAAGCTGTCCGAAGGCGCCGTTGGCTTGAGAGTTGGCATAGATATGATTGTCCATCTTTAGGATTCGGATAGCGCTGGCAATTTTTGCATCCTGGTAGCTTGAAATGGTTTTCATCGATTCGGCATAATTTGCTTGCTCAACAGAATTGATTAAATTGGTGTCTAAAACCATAACAGAAAGCACGCTGATGAGATGTTCCTGAATTTCTAAAAGTTCTGACTGTACATCTTGACGCGAATTTTCAATTGTCTTTTGTCGAGAAAAATAGAACGCAATAAGGTGGGTCGAAAATATGAGAGCTGCTAAAATGAGTGAAAACTGAATTTGATTTTTGAAGAAAAATCTAGTTTTCCAGTTTTCGTACTGAATCATAGAATGAGTCTGCCCTTTCAACAAAGCCCACTGAAGAGAGCCCCTGAAGAAGATCGGTTGAAATTTCTAAAAGAGCCATTTTAATTTTCTTTTGAAGCTCTGCCGGCAACTTTGGATGGGCTGCGACGCAAAGATTGGGAATGGCTTCTGATGTCCAAATACTTTTAAAGATGTCACCATGCTTTGTTTTTGCTTGGCTCCAATTAAAGTCCCATGTTGCTCCGGCCTCGATACTTCCGGCGGCAAGTGCATCAGTTACGGCGGGGTGAGCGCCAAGAAATAAAACTTGAGAAAAGTATTTTTTTGAATCAATTTTTTGAGATTTGAAAAAGGCTTGGGGAACTTTGTAGCCACTCGTGGACTCCTCAGAAACAAACGCAAATATTTTTCCTTTAATCAATTTGATTGAATCAAGCGAACTGTCTTTTCTCACAAGAATGAATGATCGATAAGAGTCGTTTTTTTGAGTTTTATCCTGGTTCCAGCTGAGCTCGGTAACAAGAATTTTAATTTTTGGATTAATTTTTTTTGCTTTCACATAGGGCGCAGGAGAAAGCATCGCCAGTTGAATTTGACCTTCAGCCAATTGCGAAATTGTTTGTTCGTAAGAAACCATGGCTTTGAGCTTGAGATCGGCACCGGTTTTGGCATTGAGATATTTGATCATTGGAATATAGAGACGATTGATATCATCCGCAGTTTGGCCTTTTTGCCAAGGCGTTATGCCAATCCAAAATGTTTCGGCTAAAATTTTCTGACTGAAGAACAGAGTAATTAAAGCTATGAGATATAGACACGAGATTTTTTTTTATATTTCATTTAGATATATTTTGAGCGGAATTACGTTGCTGAACAATGAATAAGACAATTGGGTCGAGCCCAGATCGAGGTTTTTCAGATTTTCGACATGAAGCGTTCGCTCCTTTGGTCTTGTCGCGCAAAAAATAGGCAAAGCGCTATAAGTCTTTGCAATTGCTATCTGGACGCTTCACACTTTTAACGTTCGATAAATTCAAACAATGATACCAATTAGGAGGGTTCATGAGATTTTTTAGTTCTTTAGTCGTATTGGCTTTAGTTGTCGGTGGAATGACCGCACAAGCCGCAGGAAAAAAACAATCATTGCACGATCAATTCACAGGTCAGGGTTACGGAATGGCTGGATGTGGTCTTGGTTCGGTTGTTTTTGGAGAAAAACCAGGCATGATTCAAGTGATTGCAGCGACTATCAATAATACTAGCTATAGTCAGACTTTTGCAATTTCTTCTGGAACTTCAAACTGCGGTGATTCTGGTAAAATGGCTCGCGCTAACCAGTTTATCGAAGTCAATAAAATGGCTGTTGAA
Organism: Pseudobdellovibrionaceae bacterium; assembly: GCA_947374445.1. GTDB lineage: Bacteria > Bdellovibrionota > Bdellovibrionia > Bdellovibrionales > Bdellovibrionaceae > CANCBY01. Next base: position 14,113 of record CANCBY010000020.1, on the reverse strand, counting down.
AATGATTTGGCTCGCGGAACTGGTGAGGCAGTAGCTTCTTTGGGTATTGTGATGGGTTGTCAAAATTCTGATTTCTCAACTTCACTTCGCAAAAACTACACTGCTGGCGCAACTACAGAGCAAATGTCACAAACTGCAGCTCAAGTTTGCAAACTTTAATTTTAGGAATGATGGAGTAATTCAATGAAAGCAATTTTAACTTTAATGATGTTATTGGTAGGAACTTCAGCTTTTGCAGCGGCTTATGGCGATGCAGGTTGCGGATTGGGTTCTTTGGTTTTTGGTGATGAAAAAGGGTTCTCACAAGTATTTGCTGCAACGATAAATGGAACTGGAGTGCAAACTTTTGGAATCACTTCGGGAACTTCAAACTGCGTTGATCAGGGTGCGGTTAAAGGGGCTCAAGCGGTTCCGATGTTTATCGAAGTGAACAAAGTGGCTTTGGCAAAAGATGCAGCTCGTGGCGAAGGTGAAACTTTGGCAGGTCTTGCAAATTTGATGGGCTGCAACTCAAAAAACTTGGGTCCGGCTTTGAAACAAAACTACAAAACTATTTTTGTTGAGTCAAAAATGGATCCTTCTGCAATTGAGACTGGAATTAACCAGGTTGTGACTCAAAATCACCAAGCTTGTGGCGCATAATTTCTATTGAAATTATGTCTTAGCTTGCAACTCTTTGAGAGGGTTGACATAAAGAGGATCCGATGAGGATCCTCTTTATTTTGTTATCATTAGTTTATTTGAATTTTGCCTGGGCCGCAGAAGGTTCTGAGGCTGTTCAGTTAAGCCGAACTCGAAAACTTTCTCAAGACTCTCAGTGGTTGAGAATTATTCATTTTAAAACCACAATGTTTGGTAAATTTGAGAGCCAAATTGATTCTGCGAATTTTTTTATTTCTCCAGAAGGCAAAACCAACTCCCAAGCTGAATTAGAAGCGACACTTCTGTCTTTTTTTGAACAGCCAGCAAGTATTGCTGAACAAGACTCTGTTCAATGTCGGTTTCCGGCTCGTTATCTTTTTTTAAAAAAGCAATTAGGCGATCAAATTAAAAATTGGCCCGATCGACCTTGTCCTAAATTTCAAAAATGGTTTGAAGCCTTGCACGGCAATTCAGTTTCGATGGTTTTCTCGAGTTATTTTTTGAATAACCCTGCATCAACCTTTGGCCACACATTTTTGCGAATCAATAAAGCCCCATCGAGTAGAGATGGACAGCGCTATGAGCTTTTAGATTACGGCGTTAATTTTGCTGCTAACGCCACAACTAGCAACCCGTTGCTTTATACAATCAATGGTCTTTTTGGTGGATTTCCGGGAACGTTTACGACAGTGCCTTACTATTACAAAGTGAGGGAGTACAACAATTCTGAAAGTCGTGATCTTTGGGAGTACGAATTGTCTCTTGATCCTGCCGAAGTTGATTTTTTAGTGGCTCACATTTGGGAAGTAGGTCCCGCTTACGCCGACTATTGGTACTTAACTGAAAACTGCAGCTATTTTATATTTACTTTGCTCGAGGCTGCTTCTCCGAATGTGGATCTGACATCGAAGTTGAAGAAGTTTGTGATTCCTACGGACACTGTGCAGTTGGCTTGGCAACAACCGGGCCTGATCCGTAGTGTGCATTTTCGTCCCTCTGTGCGTGCCGAGCTTTATCATCGACTTTTGGCTTTGAATGAAGACGAGAAAAATATCGTTGCTCAAACAATCGAGACACAAGCAATAGGTCCGGAGATCAAGTCTTTAAATGAGCACCGTCGTCTTTTGGTTTTAGATGCGGCCATTGATAATATGGATTATCAATATGCGGTTTCAATTCAAATTCAAAAAAGCCCCGAAGCCCAATTCAAAGCGCAACTGTTGGCGGCGAGAAGTGAAATCTCTGAAATCAGCGAGCGTTTGTCGATTGAGGCACCAGCTTATGATGCTCCTCACTTAGGCCATGGCTCTCGTCGTGTGGGCGTAGGATTTTTGGATTCAAGGCAGCAGGGGAGTGCAGGCCTTTTTAGTTATAAGTTTGCTCTGCATGATCTTTTGGATCCTGTGATTGGATATCCAGAGTATGCTCAGATTTCATTTTTTGATTTAAAGTTTTCATATTTCGATAAAAATCGTGTGACCGGAAATCGCAATCAACTAGAGCTTGAGAACTTGATGCTCTTTGAAGTGATCTCTCTCAGTCCTTACACGCAGTTTTCTAAAAGTATTTCTTGGCGTTTGCATGTTGGTGTTGAGCGTATGCTTAACGAGGATTGCTTTGGCTGCCACGCGGGTCAGCTGAGCGGTGGCGCAGGATACACGTTGCGCTTGAGCGAAAGCCCTCTTGTTGTTGGGTACCTTGGATTGAAAGCCGGACTTTATTTTACAACTCACGGTGGAGAGACTCCAGCGGCTTCGACTTCGAGCTTTCCGCGCTTGTTGGCGGGGGCGGGGCCTAATTTAACTTTGCGAGCTCGTTGGAATGAAAGATGGATTTCTTTGCTTGAGGGTTGGGTGCGAAAAGATCAGAATGTCACTTACTCGGAATACAAAGAGATTTCTCTTTCAACACAGTGGAGTCCCGACAAGACGTGGGGGCTTAAAGTTACAGGGGTGGATCGATGGTTCGAAAAATCGGGTTCTCTCGAATATCTTTATTACTACTGAGATCTTTTTGTTTTTTGCTATTGGCTTGTTGTTCTTCTGGGTGCATGAGTTTGCTTTATGTGCCGCGCGAGCCTCTCAAAAAATTCTATGACCCTTCAATCGTAGGACTAAAGCAAGAGGAAATAGAATTTACAAACAAGGATGGGACTCGTCTTCATGGTTGGTGGTTTAGCTCCAAGACTCAACCATCTAAGGGCACGGTTGTTTTTTTTCACGGCAACGGCGAAAACTTAACCACTCATTTTTTGTCGCTCTCTTGGATGCCAGCAGAGGGTTATAATTATTTTATTTTTGACTATCCTAACTATGGAGTTTCTGAGGGGGAGCCTACTCCCTACACCACTGTGATCAGCGGACAAGCGGCACTTGAGTGGGTTCATGCTAGCAAAGATCAAAGGCCGTTAATTATTTATGGCCACAGCCTCGGTGGAAATATCGCATTTCGCTCAGTTTTGGATTTGAAAGAAATAATTCCGGTACGAGCTCTCATTTTAGATGGATCTTTTTTATCTTACCGAAGTATCGCACGTAAAAAAGCGAGTGAGAGCGTTCTTCTCTGGCTCTTTCAACCAGTGGCTTGGTTGATAATGAGCGATACCTATGCGCCTCAACATATCGAAAACCGCGCTTCGATACCACTCCTGGTGATTCATGGGCAGAAGGACACTGTGGTGGCGGCTCAGTTTGGCGAGGAGATTTTTGAAAAATCCCCTGAGCCCAAAGAAATTTGGCGCATCGAAGACGGCCAACATGGCGATACCTTCTGGGCACATCAAAAAATATACCGCCAAAAATTTTTAGACTACCTCGCACAACACCCATGATTAAACAATCCGGCTGGACGTCAAAACACCTGTTGTGTTAATTTGAGCGCCGCATGCGGAGGGTTGGCCGAGTGGCTGAAGGCGCTCGCTTGGAAAGCGAGTTTACGCCAAAAGCGTAACGAGAGTTCGAATCTCTTGCCCTCCGCCATTTATCTCTCAGGAATTTGTCCCGCAAGAGTCTAAGCAAAGTAATGTATATTACTTAATTAAACGATACTCAATTCGACTATAAACTCAGTATTAAGAGAGCTATTATTTAGAAAAAATCGCCCTTTATGTGACTCAATTATACCTTTTGAAATACTTAGACCCAAGCCTGTTCCTTTGCCAATGGGTTTGGTAGTAAAAAATGGCTGAAACATTTTTTGAGCTATTTCAGGTGGGATACCAGTTCCAGAATTAGAAATACATATTTGAACTTTCGAGAGATTAATTTTAAATCTCAGTTTCACCCATTTGTCGGACTGATCTTCAGCAGCATCAAAGGCATTGGATAGAAGATTTAGCAGCACTTGAGAAATCTGAGTTTCGCGGCAAAATATTAGCACTTCGGGTATCGTCTCAATTACTAAGTTAATATTATTTTTTTTAAATTTTTCAGAGCATAGTGATAGGCTATTTTTAACAATCTGCTCAAGACTAACAGCGAGCATTGGATCTTCGTCGGCTTGGCGAGAAAACGTACGAAGGCCATTTATAATAATGGCAATTCTTCTAACTGTATCGTCAATACTAGCTAATAATTTTTTTACTTGCTCGAAGTCTACATGCCGTTGATTAAGCAGGCGATAAATTGTTTGAGATCGACCTCCTATAATTGCTAATGGGTTATTTATTTCATGAGCAATTCCACTGGCCATTTCACCTAAAGTAGACATTTTAGCAGATTCTGCCAATTGCATTTTTTGAATTTCGGTTCTATCGGCTGACTGAAGAAATCTTTTGAGAAGGAATACAAAGTTTATTAAAACAAAAATTCCACCTATTATCATGTAAAAGAGCCTTGTGCGCCAAGCCTCGATGTAGTCAATAGTTGCTAGCCCAGTGATTACTATAAAATTGAAAGACGAACTTTTTTTAAAAGCAAAAGTTTTTTCAATTCTATCGACTGTTGAAATCGACTGAGTAAGTCCCTCAGCTTCATTGGCCTCAAAAGCTTTTTTTAGGTTAGGTGAGATCATAAGTTCTTGACCAAGCTGATCGACCTTTCGAGGGTATCTTGCCATCAAGATATGATTTTTGTATGAAATAAGTGTTACATTGCCATGCTCGCCCAGTTTTAGTTTTGAATAAAAATTTTCAAAATAGTCTAAGGATACTGTAGCTAGTATCAGTCCTTTAAATTCATTGCTTGCAGAAAAAATTCGACGACTCAGAACAATCACCCAAACACCGGATGTTTTACTGACGACTGGGTCTGAAATAACTAAGCCAGCCTTGGGATTATTTTTTTGCTCAATAAAGTATTTTCTATCACTATTTGTTGTGATTGGTAAAGGGCCATCATTGTCACTCTCACCTAAATAGTATCCATCTTGGTTAAGAATTTTCATGGCTTTTATTTCGGGAGTTTGGGTGGCCATCGATACAAGCAGTTGATGATAGGATTTCCTGCTCCACTTGTAGTGATTTCCTTTAGCTTCTATAATATTATTTGCTCCTCGAATCGTTGCATCTATTTTGTGAAAAGTTGCAGTTGCGTGCTGCTCGAGCAATTGAGTCCAGTTAGTAGCATTGCTTTCAACCTGTTTTATGTTTGAGCGATAATCCTCATATAATTGATAGGCAATTAGCAGCAGGAGAAGTGTGAGGCCACCAAATATCGACAAGACTACATTTCTATGTTTAGGCTGAAAAAAAATATTTAAATCGCCGGAATTCATCGTCTGTAATTCGGCATTTAGTTATGACAACTCCAGAGAAAATATGATTTTTTTTAAGAGCGAGAATTAGCTTTGCATCTAAGATTGTATTTTCTGTTTATATTTTAATTGGTGCACTCTCAGTTAAAATAGACCAGACCTAAGACTAATCATTAGCAAAAATTGAAAAAATTGTAAGTCACGAGCGACCAACCGTCAGAAGGTCCTGGAGGTCAGGATAATTAGTCGATTTGTCGAAGCGCAGCCCATGCGGCAAGTTTCTTTTATTTGTGAAGTTGCCTGTGTTGCAAAGGCCCTTAAAAAATTTAAAGGCCTCGCAAGTTAGAAATAAAAAATTAGAGTGAAGATAAAATTGAGGTCAAAGCGGCTTCATCTTTAACATCGATAAATTTTAATTGAACTCTTCGATTTGCTGATAATTTTTGCTTATTTGTTGTGATAACTGCGGGCTCTTTGTCGCCTTTAGCGATCTTAACAATTTTTGTGGCAGGCAATCCAGCTTGAGTCAAAATTTTTGCAACAGACTCTGAACGAGCCATCGAGAGTGAATCATTTTTTGAAGTTTTTCCAGTAATGTCTGCATGACCAATTATCTGCAATTTTCCAAAGGCTTCTGAGTGGGACAGCTTGCGAGCCAGTGCTTTTAATTTCGCCTGATCTATTGTTGCGATGCTTGATTTGTTAGATTGAAACAAAAGAAACTTTTTCGATGAAATTTTTTCGTTTGCAAGCACGCTCATAAGAGCTGGTGCTGGAGCAGACACAGCCATAGCTCGTGACGCTGCTGAGTTGGCTGGCATAGTAGCCACTTGAGCTTGTTCCATTGACGCGCTCTTCGCAGCTGCTGAGCTCCATCCTAGCTGTAGATCGATCATCGCCATATTCAATTTTTCATTGGTATTGAGCCCAGTTAATACACGGCCACCCACGCGAGCAATCCAAGACGTACCAACATTAAACTCTTTCAGTGCTTGAACTCCCGCTAACTGCAGGTCGGCTTGGTTTGCTGAGTAAGAGTCGCCTTGGTTGAAAAGTGTGTTTCCAACTAGACCAGCTTGCCATCTATTTGCAAAGTTATAGCGAGCTGCCAATTCAATTTGTGCCCCGCTCACGTTGCGGTCGCGAGCATCGCCTTGAGAGAACTTTTGGCTATTTAAGCCTAAGCCTAGGTCAAAAACCAAGGGGGTTTGAGTTGAGTAGTAAGAGCCCAAAAGTTTAAGCGCTGAAGGCGTGCCTTCGATGTCTGCGTGCTTTGAGTAGTCTGTGTAGCCTAAGCCAGCACCAACGAATGGAACTAAGCCTGCAGGTAAAGATTTTGCGGAAGATGTGAGCTGAGCTTTAGACATATTTATGTCCTGAGCATTTGCAACGAATGCAAATACAGTAGCAGCCAAGACAAGACCAAGTAAACTGTTTTTCATGATGTTCTCCTTAAGGTGTTTTTAGTGATTTTTTAATTAAAATTTTGCAACCAAAGATGTGGTAAACAAAGAGTCTAAACGTTTGTCCTGGTAAACCGTCGTAGAGACAGGATAGTTATGATAATTAGCCAGGTAGGCATTTTTCATTGAGAAAACTGAAGATAAAACAGTGCTCAGTGAAGCCTCTGCATTTGTTAAATACTTATCTGAGTCCTTTAGATTTGGAAGATATTCCACCCAAAACTTCATACTGACATCTTTGTTGAAGGCTTGGCTGTACTCTGCGTAAAAACGAGCAAAAGTGGTGTAGTCGTTGCTTGTTCCATCATAGGTCTTAGTCGAGCGAAGACCAGCCTCTGTCTGTAGCGATTTGTCGTCTGCCTTCAAAGCTAAATACTTGCCGCCAATGTCCGTGCTGTCTCGCTGTATAAAGGCTGCGTTTGTGTCACTCTCGGCAAGTTGAGCAGTGAAAGCGCCCAAAGCTTCAGTGAAGTTATAGTCATAACGAAGCCCCGCATCCCACTTGCGATTCTTTACTTCAGTCACGGTGCCTGATGTTTTATCAGTCTGGCGTGCTTTGCCATCCAAATACGAACCTGACAACGTCATCTTCGAGGACTCTAGTGAATAAGCCGTTTTTTGTTTTGCAGAATAGGTCTCAGAAGTCGTGTTACCATTAGCTGTAATAAGCGCAGCTTGAGACTCGTGGGCCCAGTTGCTTTTGGCTTCTTCGGCAAAAACATTTATAGATGACAGAAGTGCCACGACAGTTAAAATTTTAAACGATGTCATTTTTAATCCTTAAATTAATTTAATAATGTATTTATTTTTATTTGTTGAAGTTTAGACAGCGGCTGGCGGCGGCGTAGGGCCTTTAAGTTTATTAAAAGCTCGAACGAGCAAGAACACGGCAAATGCCACGATCGTAAATGAGATAACAGCAGTCACAAAAAGACCAACATTAACAGTTACAGCGCCTGCTTTTTGTGCATCGACTAGCGTTGCATAAGGACCAGGTTGAGCGACTCCCTCTTTGAGAGTAAGAAAAAGATTTTTAAAATCAATTCCGCCCACAATGAGGCCGATAGGTGGCATGATCACATCTGTTACAAGTGAGTTAACAATTTTGCCAAACTCAGCTCCGATAATTAAACCCACAGCCAAATCAACAACATTGCCTTTAACTGCAAACTCCCTGAACTCTTTCATCACGCTCATTTAATGCTCCTTTTTGATTGGCGTCTTAATACGGCCTTAACTAAAAAAAAACAAGCCTCATCTTGGGGGGTCGTCGATATCTGTCTGGGGCAGTTTATGTGATGATTGGTAACGGCGCATTCAAATCATTGAGATTGTAGTCATACAAAAAGCTTGGCGCGGAATCGATTCTTCTTGTGCTGCCTGTAAATAAACTTGGGTCTGACGAATTATTGGGGGTTCGCTAAAAATAGCACGAACTTTACCTATTTTCTCGCACCAAGCGAAACCCTATCAGAGCAATAGACTCGTCAAGGTCAGCAAATTTTCTTTGCGCACAAAGCGATGCCATTGAGCTCGGTGAAATCTTAAAGAGTCTCAAGTATTAATTTATAAACGCTTGGCTAGAGAACTTTTTGATCGATGACAATTTGTGCTGCACAATGTGCACAGCGAAATCTAGCCTCGGCAGCAAACCAAAGATTTTTAATAGAATTATGCTTTGAGCACTCTGGGCATAAAAAAGATCCAACTCTGATCGTAAATTTATATTTTAGTGTTCGGATACTAAAAAATATTCCGATAATTAAAAAGAGTGGCACTAGAAAAAAATGTAATACAGGTATGAAAACACAGAGGACAGCAATTCCCCAAAAACTAAAAAGCGTTTTGATGGCTTTTGAGACCAGTTCTCCGCGCAAGCACTGAACGACTGTGGCCTCTAAGGGAGTTGCTTTAAAAGCATTTGTTCTAACAATCCAAGCAGACATCATGATTATGAAGCCTATATAATTTAGGTTATATAGGCTAGGTGAATGTTTTTTCTAAATTAGATTAAATTAAAACTCGTTCGGAAAGCTCAGGCTTAGCATGTATCCATTGGTTTCTGTTTGCATATTAACAGTTAAGTTAAGTGCGAGTGCTGATGAGGACCCATCTTGAACCAGTACATTGGATGTTAAAAGCAAAACAATTGCAGCAAACGAAAAAGTAAGGTGGCGCATTACGAAATTTGTCATTTTTTATATTCCTCTTTAATTGGATTTATTTTTGAGTTCAGTTTCTGTTGTTTTGGCTTTGTCTGAAAGATTCTCAATTTTATGTTCGATTTTTTTCTCAAGGCATTTCATCTGAGATACTTACTGGTGCATCTTAATTGCACGAGATGTGCTTGACGGCTGAGCTGTCGCTGATGTTTCAAAAGGATTGAGGGCCAATTGTAGAAATTAAGCCCATCGACGGGGCAAAAATTCTTACATATGAAGCTACTGCATGTGTGAAGGCCAATTTTCGTTTATTCTTTGCTGTTGTGCTTTTTCCAGGCCTCAGTGATTTTACTAGCTAAATTTTGAGCTGTATATGGTTTTACTATATACTGGCTCACCCCAGCCATTATGGCTGCAGAAACAAGTTCACGGTCACTTTCGGAGGTGAGAAGAATTATCGGAAGATTCACTCCCCAGCTAGTAGCTCGAAGTCGTTCGAGCAATTCAAGGCCTGTGAGCTTGGGCATATTCCAGTCAGCAATAATGAAATCAATTTGGGCCGATTTATTGCCATCTTTTGAAAGCAGGTTCCAGGCATTGAGGCCGTCCGGCAAATCCATAATATTTTTGAAGCCTAGATCATGTAGCTGAGATCTCAAGAGCCTGCGTATGGTCGGGAGATCATCAATAATTAAAAATTTAACATCTGCTTTTTGCAAAAAAACTCCGAGGCTACTTGTGATGCTCACAGGTATAGCATTATTAATTTAGAGCAAACACGCTATAGAGTCTAATAAAACACTAAAACATAAAGCCAAGATCGACCGTAGTTTGCGTGAGTGTTGCATTGGTTCCGATGCGGGCTTGCGTATTTTGCGAATAATTGATGCCAAACGAAAACGCAGAGTCGCCGAGCTTTTCAATGATTGACAGTCTGGCTGAGTACTCAAAGCCTGACTTTAGATCATGATCATGGCCAACGTCAGATGGAAGTGCTGCGAGCTTTAGTGCAAAATTCATATCTAAAAGATCAGTGCTGAGCAAACTGAAGTCACCCAGCAAAAAAGGATTCCAAAAGTAAATACTATAAACCGATTGGTTCGCAGGCGAAGCCGAAAAGCCCTCAACAAAAAGGTGATTGCCATAAGTCGCACCCAATCCAAATCGTCCCAAGCGGCCCATTTTGTTTAAAAGTGCAAAGTCATAGCTGTTAGTTGTAATGGTTGAAGCGTATGTATCTGCGGTCGTATCATTTGTCGCATTCGACTTGAGCTGCTTCAGGTTGTAATTAAAAACAGTCGAAAATAAAGTTGTCCACCAATGGTCCCATCCCAAACGAAGGCCATAACTTGAGTCCGACGAAAGATCATAACTAGAGGCGCTGGGATCAGTGGAAGTTGAAATTTTTCCGATCGAAATGGTAGGCGCAACTATGAAATATGATTTTGGTTTGCGCTTTATGCCCGATACCGTAGCTTCTTCCATGGCCTTTACGACGATTTTTTCTTGCTGTGCTACTGCCACTGGTGCTGGCGAAGGAGTCGGTGCTGGCGCTGGTTTTGTCTCTGCAAGAACTGGCTGTTCAGGAAGTGCGGCCTCTTCTTTTGTCAGAGTTTGTTGCGCTGCCTGTTGAGCTATTGGCTCGGCTTTTTTCATAGGCTCAATCGGCGGAAGAACAACAGCTTCTTTGGCCACTTCAGACAGTTGTTTTTCAACAAGCACAGCGGGTGAAGTCGCAGCATGTTCAGTCTTTTTTTCGGATGAAGTCGCGTCGTCAATCACAAGAGTTTGGCCAGGCTCTACCAAGTTAGGAGTTGTAAGCGCCCAAGGGTTGAGTTTGTAAATTCGTTGGATTGTTCCTTTGGGGCCCCAAACTGGTTCGCCGTAAAATTTTCTTGCGACATTAGCAAGAGTATCACCTTTTTTGAGCGTGTAATTTTCTGCGAATGAATTAATTGAAAACAGAATTAAAAAAATAAACTGAATGCGAAAAATTGATCCCATAGAAATGACTCCAAGCAAAGGAAGAGAATGGAAGTTAGAGCTCTATGTTAGCGAGGACTGCTTACTAGGGTCAACGCAGTCTCGACTGGACCCAGGACTTAGGGCATACCAACTAAACTCAATCCGTCCTCGATGACTTGCTTATGTTGCGGCTCTCGTGTTGCAATCTCTTTCAAATCTGCAAGCAGGTCCTGCGCTAGATGAGATGTGTCTTCGCCTGCTTCTAGTAGCTCGATCAGCTCGAGCCTTGGCAACCATTCTTTCGGAAATTTTGTCTTCAATTGATTTTTAATTTGAGAAATTTTTTCAGCAGAGTTTGTGCTTTTTTTTTCTCGTAAAATTCGAATTTCTGAATAGATATTTTGCAGTTCTATTTGCAGAGGAGTCCAGCGGGGAGCCGGTATTTTATGGGTCGGAAAATCTTCGACCTCGCCAAAAGCTTTGCGATCAGCAGGCCCACCAAAAACACTTTGCACCTTGTGGCCCACAGCCATATCAAAAGTACCCCATTCGGGAGCGAACAGAATTTGCTGTGAATAAACCACGGTGCAGCTTTCAAAACTAAGTAATATCAGCTGCGAGCCATTTCGAGTTTTTGATTTAAGAACTCCGGTGACCTTGACTCCAGACAAAAACGTAATTTCAACTTTTTGATTTTCGATAATACTTAAAGAGGCAAGTTCTTGATCGCTCATGTGAGAAAGACATTTTTTTTCAAAGCCCTGAATAAATCCTACAGGCGTACCAAAGCCATGGCTGTGATAATCTTTAGAGTGCTTGGCAAGTTCTTTGCTTTTTACACAAAGCTGAGTGGGCCCTGAAACTTTAAGGTAAGCGATGTTTCCATCGCAATCCTGAATAAAATCTGCAATGACACCAGAAATTTGGATGCCAGAATTCAGTTCAACCGTATTTACAGACTGAGCTTTGATAGCTTTTTGAACCCCTACAGCTCCACCTGTTTTGTAAGCCATCTGCTCGGCCATTTGCTCTAGCACCGAACTCAAAGTTTTAAAGTCAGGAGTCACGTAGAGTTGGGGCTGAGGCTCGGTGATATCGTAAGTCTGAGTGATGCAATCAATACTGAGCGGGATTTTCTTGACCTTGGGACTGAGGCACCACTTAGACTCGCCCACCGAAGACAAAAGACCAGCGCCAAATATTTTTGGAGACTCAAGCTCGCCAATCAATCCGTACTCTGCCGTCCACCAATTCATGCGTCCGAGCTCTGAGGCCTCAGAAATATGAGAGGTTTTTTTGTTGAGTTCCTCGAGATGGGTTTGTGCTTGTTGAATTTGCTGAGCTGTAGAAGCTGGATTTTCTTTCAAATCGGATAGCACACGAATAGCCTCATAGACATCAAGATCTTCTTTGCTAATGATCGCGTGCTTTGCCACTTCGGCATATTTTTTTAAATAGGCCGCAAAATCTTTATTTACCAGAATGGGTGCATGCCCAGCCGCTTCGTGAACAATGTCAGGAGCTGGCGTGTATGAAAGATGCTCAAGTGTTCTCATGTCAGAGGCAATCGGCAAAACTCCCAGAGATTGAAGCTCCATAAAAGCTGCAGGTGGAATAAATCCACTGACAGGCAGAGCTCGCCAGCCAAATTTTTCTAGCTTTTTTGAGATGTCTTCAATGCGCGGTATGCGATCAATTTCAATGCCCGTTTTTTCAAGCCCCTCAAGATAACATTCGTGAGCATTTTGACTTAAAAAAGCTTTTAGCTGTCTAAGAATATAACGCCAGCACGCCTGATCAATCGGGGTGTACTTTTCGTAGTTCTGTTCAACCACGTATTTTTTTAAGTGTGAAGGCAGTTGTTGCAATTAGGACCTCAAAGGTGAGGGTTTGGCTTGCGGAGATAGTTCTGAACATAGTCAGTCACTCCTCGCTCAAGCGACCACTTGGGTTCAGACATACCGATTTTTTTCCAAGTGCTCATGTTAGCCTCGGTGAAGTATTGATATTGTCCGCGAATATTTTCTGGCATCGGAATGAATGCAATATTGACAGCCTTGTCGCTGGCTTTAAAGACGGCCGTGCCAAGATCAACCCATGTGCGGGGCTGACCAAAGCCCATATTGTAGATGCCTGATTTAGGCATTTTTTCTGTGAGTTCTAGCATCCATCCGGTGACGTCCTTCACATAGACAAAATCACGCATTTGCGCGCCATCTTTGTATTCAGGCAAGTAGGATTTAAAAAGCTCAAGGCTGCCAGTTTTTTGAATTTGATGAAAAGCCTTGTAAGCAACACTCGACATCGAACCCTTGTGGTATTCGTTCGGACCATAAACATTAAAAAATTTAAGTCCATACCAGTGAGGAGGAGTTTTATCTTGCTTCATGGCCCAGCGATCAAACTTCACTTTGGATTCGCCGTACAGATTTAAGGGGCGCAATTTTTCGTGATCGATAATATCATCATAGCCCAGCTCACCAGCTCCGTACGTAGCCGCAGAACTTGCATAGATTAGGTTTTTGCCGTGCTCAGCACACCACTCAAAAATTCTTTGAGTATAAAGTGTGTTGTTCTCCCAAAGATGTTCGGCATTGGTTTCAGTCGTCGAGGAATTGGCCCCCATGTGTATGATCCAAGTGCATTTTTCAATGGTTGAAGGTCGCTTTAGAAAATCCCACAATTCATCTTTGAGTAAAAATTGGTCAAACTTTCGTGATACCAAAAGCTCGGGGCGATCGGCCTGAGGAACAGTGTCAACACAAGCCAAAACCGGGACCCCTTTGTTGTTGAGTTCCCAAACCATCGCACTGCCAATAAAACCGTTTGCACCTGTGACTATAACCATGTTTTTACTCTAGAATCTTGGGGCCCTTCAGTCATTACGCTGTGTAGCCTTTTGACAGTCCTGAAGAGAGTTCAAAAAAATACCAAAATACATCGTAATTACAGTCACTTAGAGTGGCCCTGGCCTTGCTATAAGAAGCTCTCGATGAAGTCCGTTTCGAAAGCCCTATCACTGCTTGCCTTAGAGATCCTGTTGCTGGTTCCGTCTTGTCTTTCTCAGAGAGTTGAGAGGGGAGTTAAGACTTCGGATCAATACTGGGCCGAGACCGGACTCAGTTCGAAGGAGCTAGAAACCCTGCTTTCGGACGAGAGTTGTGGCCTGGATAAGAAATCATTTTTGGC
>CANCBY010000019.1 GCA_947374445.1 Pseudobdellovibrionaceae bacterium | reverse complement strand
ATCTGCTGGATTACTGTCATCAAAGAAAGCTTTCGCAGCTTGCGATTCAATCGGTTCAGCCAACAAGAGAGTGGCCAGAGACAGTTTTGCTTTCAGAACCATTTTGGCTCGATTGGAATCTTTTGTTTTTGCCGGATTTATTATTTCAGCCGTCAAATATTTTGGATCAAATGATGGCAGCAGCCACCGGCTCTGTTGATTTGATAGCTGCAGGGCAAACGATTGATAGTCCTCAAATTTGGGGGTGTTTACGCCCAGAAGCCAGCGGGTTTGCAATTTGTGAAAAACCTCAAGGCTTGGAAAGTTCCTGGGCTTGGGGCTTCTTGGCTTTCAGAAAAAAAATAGGTCGTCAATTATTTGAAGCGCTTCTTGAGAGTGGCGTTGACCACAGTTGGAAATCACTTCCTCTCGCTTGTCAGACTTTTGAACTGACGTCGATGAGTGATCCCACTCGTTGAGTGGGATCAAAATCAGAATGCAAATCCGAACTTAACGCCCAGTCTGCTAGCATCAAAAGCTTTTGAGTACTCCGCTCCGAGAGAAAATAACAACAACTTTGCATTGATCCCTGCAATCAACTGAGTTGATGAGGCCTTGTTGTCTGAAGATTGGCTTGTTGTGAGAGTCGTATCAAAGATGGTGCCTGTCGTGCCTGTCACGCCGAGCGAGTTCGAAGCGCTCAGCATACCGATACCAACATAGGGTTCAACAAACGGAAGCTTGGGACTCACAAGTACTTGCAAGCCAGTGACCGTATTTTTATTTGTGACTGTAGCAGTAGTGCCAGAGAGAGTTTGATTGAACGAAAACTCTGAACTTGTGTATATCCCCCGGAATGCCAAATTCAGAGGTAAGATCAAGACCGACTCAGAGGCCGTCCATTTTAGGCCCAATGATGTTGTCTGAAAGCTTGAGTCTGATATTGTTGTTTTAGGAAAATAAACAATCTCGCCGGTAAAGCCGAGTGGCACACTGAGGGCCACCAAAAGGCCGCCGTTATAAAGATTGCTAAGGCCGCCGCTAGCTCCTGATCTCTTTACGATAGCATCGATATTCGGGCTGCTGGTCTGGCCTGCGACAATCGAGGTCTCAACTCCAAAAATTTTCCCAAGGGTGTCCGCCCCCGAAACCGAAGGATGAACAAAGTTTCCAGAGAACTCTTTGGTGACCTTGTCATAATCATCTTGTGTCAATGAAGTGAAGCTCGTGGCCGCCCAGGTGACCGATGCGAGAGATAGTGTAAGAATTAAAGTGCTGGCAAACGAAAATTTATTGAGAGATGAAGTTTTCATGTGAGTCCTTTTTTTATGATGTTTTCACGCGTTCATGCCTTCTGCAAGTCCTATTGAGAACTTTCGGGTTGACGATCAGAAGCACTTCATTTGAGATAGATTTATGACCAGTCGTGTTCGGACCTCTGCCATTGTTTTACAAGGCGAAAAAATACTAACCTTTCGAGCCATTGATCCTGTCAGTGGTAAGGAGTATTTTTTTCTTCCTGGAGGCAAAATCGAGTCCAGTGAAACAGCTCCCGAGGCGGCCGTCAGAGAAACCTTCGAAGAGACCGGCTATAAAATTATTATAGAAGAGTCTTCTTGTATTGATAAAGAGTATATTTTTAATTGGGCGGGCGAAGACTTTGATTGTTTGACGTTATTTTACCGCGGCTACCTCAAAAACTCGATGCGAGCATTGGTTAATGATGCTGATTACAATAAGGGAGTCGAGTGGATTTCTCTCTCTGAAGTTAGAAATATTTTTAGTTATTCAGAAGCTGTTTTGGAGGCCGTTCAGGCCCTGATTTGAATGAGATAATTTGACTTCGGCAGGATTATAAAGAACCATGAAGCTAGGATGAAGCTTGGATGTTTAACTATTGAGCACTCAGGTTTTTCAATTGAAAAATAATAAAATTTCAAAAACAGGGAGTGTGTTTGAAATTATTTAGTCTTGTCCTATCTGCCGGTATTATTAGCGGAGCTTCAGCCGTTTCCGTGGTGGCTCAAGCTGCAAATTCGAATGTTGTTTTTCAACGTCCAGACAAAGGGACACCGATTACAACACAAGAGCGAGAAGCTGCTACAGATGAGTTTTTAACTATACTCAAAGACACTCGCTACTATGGCTTTGCCGAATCGCGAATCCACGGCACTCCCGAAGGCAATCCACAGGGGCACTATTGGTGGGGCAGTATGTGGACAGGGGTCCAGGTTTCAAAAGTTGCAGGACAGGTTGTATTTACTCATCAAAACAATGGTTCTGATAACGTCGGCATTCACACGGCTCCTTACCTTGAGGGAGCTTGTTATGCCTACCGACTGACTGGGGATCGGCGTTATGAAAAATTGGCGCAAAAATTAATCCGTGGTTTTTCATCTTGGATTTTATCGAGTTCGAGATCAGCCACCGATGCTCCCAAAATTCTATCGCGTTCATTTTATCCTTCGAGCTTCGAGAGCTTTGAAGATGGCCGAGCACTCAAAGTAAATTACGAGGCCGGTCGGCCAGGCGTAGCCACTGAAGCCTCGGATTATGTTCACGTTGCTCAGAATCCGTACTTTGGTGATCTCTGGGTAAAGAACAATCGTTCGATCGATGACATCGGCCAAATGATCAGAGCGATGTCGCAAATTCAAGTGTGTCATAATATTTTCAGCAAAGAGACTCAGATAGATCTAGAAGAAATGAATCATCTTTATGCAAACTGGGCCAAGTCAGTAGAAGACGCTCAATTTGTGATTCCTGGATTCAACAAGCAAGCAGAGATTGTTGTCAAAAAAAATGGAATTGGCGATTATGATGCCTTCGGAAAGTTCCTAGGATTTAATCCTAACTGCGCAGGTAAAATGGCCATTCACTTTCTGTATGATTCGCAGTCACGGGGTTTTAATTGCGGCAACGGGCTCAGCATTTTAGAACGTGTCTTAAACAGATATTTATCGAATGATGTTATTGAGATTTTGAGATCGCATCATATCTCTAGTATTGCCATGGCAGAGTTGCGGGGCCAAAAGGACATTGCATTGAAATTGCGACAAGGCTTGGCGACTCGAATCGAAAACGATCTTGGTTTTGCGAGAAACCCAGCATCTAGGCCTAAGCTTGACACTCAAGACATTCCAGCAGAGTTCGTGCATGCGAACAATGTTGGCGTGCCGTTGACATCGAATGAAATTCGCTTTCTCTATGAAAGATTGCATCAGGCGTATGAAGGCATGAGGCAGCCACAGTTTTATTCCACATTTCATCTTTTTGATTCGACAGTTCCAGACGGCCAGTACAATTATGATGCACCAAGCACGGGTCTTTACTTTTACACTCTGGCGCCGATGGTTGGGGCCTGCGCATCAACTTGGGTACAATCATCTGTTCGCCCCTTGTTGAATTGCGAAAGAGTCGCAGCAGCGCTAAAAAATGAAGCGATGTTTAACTAGGCTAAAATTCCAGATTGAATCTAAGACGCAAGTTTTTGTTTAGGGCTCTGCCGCTGCGGAAGACGAATAAAGAATTTTGTATTCGGATTGTTTGGGTCAATATCTAAATTTCCTTGATGAGCCTTTGCAATTCCAATCGAAATGCTGAGCCCGAGGCCTGTGCCCTTACCAACTTCTTTCGTCGTAAAAAAGGGCTGCATGATTTTCTCGCGAATAGCTAGCGGCACGCCTGACCCACTATCGATAATAGCAATTTCAACATAGTCTGCCTGTAGTGCTGTGTCTTTTTGAAGGTGGGCTTCGATTCGCACCCACTTTTCAGAAAGGTGTTCAACAGCATCGACCGCATTGTTCAAAAGATTTAAAATTACTTGGGATATCTCGGTTTCTCGGCATTCAAGCTGCAGAGTTTTATCCGGAATAGAGACCTGCAAGTCAACGCCCAGGCGTGCGAACTTATTGCGGCAAAATGAGAGAGTTTCTTCTATCAGGCTATTGATGTCGACGTCTGTAAAAGCGTCTGACTCAGCATCTCTGGCAAATGTTCGTAAGCCCTTTATGATGGAGGCAATTCTCAGGGTCGTTCGATCAATGCGCTCAAGTCCTGAAGCCATTTTTTTGTTTTCGACCTTCTCAGATGCCATAATCCTTAAAAGTTGTTGGGATATTCCGGCTATGATTGCTAAAGGATTGTTGATTTCGTGCGCAAGACCACTAGCCATTTCGCCAAGACTTGCCATTTTTGCAGCGGCGAGAGATTTAGATGTTTGTCTTTGCAGCTCAGCTTCGACTTTCTTTTTTTCGTCAATATCTACGGTCAAGCAGATCATGCGTTTTGCATTTGAAAGTTTCTGTAGCATTATAATATAAAAACGCTGGCTTTGACTGACCTGATCAAACAAAGAAATTTCTCCGACATGTCGGTCCTCTGAAGAAGCGATAAATTCTCGCATGAGTTTGCTATAGGCAGATTCTGGCCCTAAAAATCCAATTTTCTTGCCAACGAAATGATGTGCCAAAACCCCGGTCTGTTCAGCGGCATTTTGGTTCACATAGGTGTATCGGCCCTGATCGAGGATGCTAATGCCAAAAGGAAAGCTTTGCAGGATGATCTCAAGTTCTTTTTTTTGCGAATAGTTCTCAAGCCATAATTTTTCTTGGTCCATTTGAACCTTTATTACAAAGAGCGCAAATACGACGTAAAGAATTTCTTGAGTGACCATATCTAAAGTGCTCGTGGAATACATAAAACCGTGAGCAGATACGCTGGCTAAGATCGGAAAAATAAATAAATAGTAACTTCGCTTTGAACTGCCGAGACTTGAAGAGGCTGCACCCAAAAGCCCACAGACTGAAAACTGTATTATCGTCAGTGTGCCGGTGTTCATTTCCGACAGAGACCAAATGCGTGTAAATAGTAAAGCCCAAGAGACCGAGACAAGGGTGACTAAAAAGTCGAATCTGTTTTTTTCTGACGTAATATTCTCAATTTCTATTTTTTCATTTTTTTGCCACGAGAGACTTTTAGTAAATCTTAAGAGCGATACAGAAAATATTGTTGCAGAGAGCACAGTGAAAATAGGATCAAAGGCATAGGTCGCGGTGATTGCTGAAAAAAATAGTGTGATAAAGGCCACGTGTCCAAGAGCGGCTGAAGTCGATGATCTCGATAGAGATCTGAGCTGAGCTGAGAGCAAAGAGTTTTTCAAATCAACACCGTTATATGGGACATGTTCATTTGATTCTATCGGTTCACTGGCACTCAAGCTTGACAGACTATGGTCCTGAGAAAAGAGAGCTCTTCGTTAAGATTTTTCCCATTAGCATCGGTTCGCACCAAAATGAAGCGTTTGAATGCTAATGGGAATCAAAATGAAAATTAAATTATTTTGTTATTTCGAATTGCCCGAGGCCGTCGATAAAATAATTTTGAGCATAGGAATGATTCGAGATTGAACTTTCTGTTGAGTAGGCTACAGAGAGCATCATTCCGGCGACAGGATCAGCGTGTGTCCCTGTATTCATAATCGCCAGAACTAGGCCCTGGGCATTAAATTTATATCCCCATGCAACAGTAGTGTCGACCGGCTGAATTGTTGCAAATCCAATGTAGCGACCACGTCCATTAACATTTCCACCGGTCACGTAGAGAATTTTGTATTTAAACTTTACAACTTCAGAGCCATAGGAATTTTTTAAGCTGGCAACGAATGTTTTTGCTTGAGGCCGGCTCCAGCCCTGAAGCTCAAGCCAACATTTAGCTCCTGTCGGGAGAGCCGTTCCTGCGTCGTTTTTGAGGTTTGCCACAGGTTTGTTTCTCTCGACGATATCCCAAACTCTGCTACCGAGATTAAGTATTTGTTCGGCTTTGTTGGCTAGGTCGTCAAAGCCAATCAAGAAGTTGCTATTTCGCGTAAATGTTCCAGGAGAAGTACTGGCCGCACAGTTTGCATCCAGTGCCGGGCTCGCGTTGGAATCCCAACGGGTGCCCGTAGATTTGCTCTCATCACTCGAGGGCACTTCTTTGGTCTCAAGCTTGACGATTGTAAAATATTTTTCATCAATATTTTTTGTTAACGGCTTAGCATTAAGCCCGAAGCACCAGTTGGACATAACGATTAAGGCAGATGCGGCAACGTATTTCATAGGACCCCTCCGGAAAATAGTTGCTTTAAGGAGATAGCAGCCGCGATTTTTTAAAACAAGAAGATCTCAAATTATCTTTGTGGCTCATAAGAATGACGAATAGCTAAAAAAAGTTTCTACTTTTTATCTGTCATGACCTGTGATGAGACGGTCGCAAGTGTGTAATTAGTCCATGGTATTTAATAGAGTGGAACTATTTTGTTGAGTGAATAAACGTTTTTAAAAGTTCGACAAAAAATAGATGTTTGCTCGCTGAGTTAGTTCTCAGGCGTTGCTCCGTGGGTGCGAGGAGGCATAGACCAAAATAATTAGGCCTCAAGTTTGCGCATTTAAAGTCCGAGGACTAAAAATGCGCAAACAATCGAGTGAATCACATTTAAGTGGATTCTTAAAAACGATTTTGCTTTTGCCTTGCCTCACAATGATCGTTGCTTGTGCAAAAACCGGATCTTTCAGTGTCACTAGTTCTACACCCAGTCTAAATTTGGGACAGAGCAGTCCAGCGGTTCCGCCAGTGGATGCACCGCCCGCTAATTCAACTCCTACGCCCTTGCCGAGCAGTCCAGTAGATGGTGGTCAGCAGGATCTACCTTCAACCACGCCCGCATTTAAGCCTGAACCGTTGGTGTGGGAGAGCTCATCGCATCCCGAACGCGCAGACTGGAGTCGCGGGCTTCAGCAAATTATCGCTGGTAAGATAGCAATATTAGATACGGCTCAAGATATTAGTTTATTCTGTCCTCGTTACAAGAGCTTGAATCAAGATCAAAAAATCAATTTATGGTCGGACGTTTTTGCGGCGATGGCTTTGTATGAAAGCGATTTTGATCCGCTTCAGTACTCGGTCGATGTGGGGTCTCAAAACGATCGAAATACTTGGTCTGTTGGACTTTTGCAGCTCAGCGTGATAGATCAAGAGAATTATAGCCTGCCGATGGGATATACATTTGCAAACTTGCAAGAGCCGCTTAAGAATTTAAATTTAGGTGTTGCTATCATGGCTGCACAAATCAAAAAATACTCTCGTGTCTTGATTGGTGCAGGAAGCCCCGGGCTTTATTGGGCGACTCTTCATCCGGGTGGCAGGTATGATGCCTCGGCAAGTATCGAAACCAAAACAAAGATGCTGAGTTTTTGTAAGCCGTAGCTAGACCATGGTCGAGCATTTGTATCTTCGTGGACGCTGAGCTTTTCATTGGAGAGAAGTCTGATTTAATCTGTGGGGCATGATCTCGACAAAATTTAAAGTGGCACCTTTGATTTTATCAACGAGTTTTTTTTTAGGTACGCTGTTCGGATCATTAGTAAGTGCTAAAGAGTTGTCTTCAGAAAAGTTTTCAAATCTCACTTGTGCTAACCTCAATTTCAAAACTTTTTTAAATCATATCGATCCGCGTTTTAGTCACGTGAATCATCATCTACCGATAAAAAATTATAATTTTAATTTTGGTTTCTATTCCCTCGCAAACTGTTGGTCTTTAGCTCATTTGCAGCGGCTTTATTTTTACCTCCAGGATGAGCGGGCCACGTCGACGGAAGATCTGGCAGACTCGATTCGTGGTTTTTCAATATCTGAGTCCCCTAAAAATACATGGTTTCAGGTGGAGGCCTCGCCAAAAATTATCGGCAAATTTGGGAGCAGCTCATGGCATGAAATCGAAAAAGGATATCTGCAAACAGGCAAATACGGAACAGTTGTTCGTCGTACTTTGCAAAGTGAAACTGAGGCTTATCAAATTGCTCGTTTTCATGATTTAAAAAACATTGAGTATTTAACGGGTGATATTCCGCGGACACCGGTCGAAAATCAAAAGACGTTGATTTTGATTCAGCGGATGTTAGCAGCGAATTTGTTACCGATGATTTTGCTTCGGCCGCAATACTTTTCTCAGCATGTTGTCGTGGCAAAAAGAATCATAAATAATAAAATCTTTGTATATGATTCCAATACGCCTGAGCATGAAAGTGAAATATACTACAATGATCAAAATGGATTCTACTACGCCCCTCAAGTCATCAAAGGACTTCCTATGGTGACAAACGAGTTCGCCGCAGTCGGAATTTTTGTTGTGGACTCACAAGATCTTTTAAAAATTCGTGAGGTCCTTTACCAAGATTTAAAAACCCAGTGCGAAACACAGTGAGAATCTCACTGTGTTTCGCACTGGGTTTAATAAATTAAATGCGATTGATAGTCGGGTGGCTTAATGGCGTAGAGCCGAATACTTTTGATAAGCGGGGCGCTCTGAAAGCACTTCCAGCCATCGACTGACATTTTTGTATGACTTAGAGTCAAAGCCGATCGCTGAAACAATCATTGCAACACTGGCAGTGTTAAGGTCCGCTAAGGTGAATTCCGTTCCGACCAAATATTTTTTGCCCTCAAGCGCTTGATCTAAAATGGCAAAAAGCGGAGGCAAAAGTTTCATATTGTCGTCAATGACGGTTTGGCTGCGTTTATCTTCAGGAACAAAGACCTTTTGAATAAAAATTTCGATGATCGGAGTTTGAAGCTCTGACAAGGCCCAAAAACTCCATTGATGAACGAGGCCTTTTTCTGTGGGCGTGTTGCCGAGAAGTTCTTTTTTGTAAGCTTCTGCTAAGTAGAAATTAATAGCCATCGACTCAAAAAGCTTTAGGTCCCCATCGACGAGGGCGGGAATTTTACCATTGGGATTGAGTTTTAAAAAGGCAGGAGATTTATGCTCTTTGGCCTTCATGTCGATAGATTGGCTTTGGTATGAAACACCAATTTCTTCAAGCGCCCAATAGCTTCTACCCGCACTGCTTCGAGGACTGCCATAAATAGTGACCATAAAAACTCCTGTTTTTGGATGAAATAAAAAGCTAGTGCTTCACACGATAGCGACTGCCACTCACGCGGTCCACCATCTTTTTGAGCGCTTGCATTTGCGCGCCTTTTTTATTCGCAAAGTCAGGACCCGTGTATCCATACCAATCCCAGCATCCAAAAGGATTGCTAGGGAGCATTCGATCTGTTTGCGGATACAATATAACGATGTTGTTGGTTTCGGCCCAAGAGTTCAATCCTGAGTGTACCGCAAATTGATCTTGAACATCATCAGGATTCATTTTGCAGCCGTGCAATGTCATGTGCAGCCCACAAGCCGCGCCCTTTTGGCAAGCGGTAGGAATGTAAACCCAACCTGTTGGATAAAGAGGAACTTCTCCGCCACCAAACTCTTTTTGCTCGAATTGAAAAAGATTAGGCAGAGCATCTAATTTTTTGCTCGAAGCTGCACTGGTTTTAACCTTAGCAGAATTTAAATTATGCAAAGCTGTCGCATTGCCGGGAGCAGCTGGAGGGACTTCAGGCGGGATCGCCAAAGGAGGATTTTTAAGGCCGGTGTAGAGATGGCTAAGCATTTCACCTGCCATGTCAAATTTGCAGTTTTGCATCCAAGGGAGTCCTTGAATCGAACACGCGTTGCCATAATTGAGCGTGGGCCAGCCGTGTGCAGATTTGAAGTCACGGCGAAACTTAATATTTTCCTTCGGTAGAAAAGCTTCATAAAAAGAGCCGAGCTTGTCGGAGGCAACAGCCTTAACCACACGATCATCAGGACTACCGTAGATATATATTCTACTATTCTTTAGGTTTGTCAGAGAGTCGATCATCCCTGCTTTTTCTTCAGATCTTGCATGCTCTAGGTACTGATCAACCTCAAGTTGCTCAGGGCTTTGCATGCAAGTTGATGGGGCAAAAAAGCTCTCGCCATGACTGCACCAATAAATGCCTCCTGCGACGGATCCCACTCCTGAAAATATTTGCGAGTAGGTGACGTGCATTTGTACGGCCATAAAGGCTCCGGCCGAGACTCCTGAAATGGTGATGAGATCAGGATTTATATTTAAGCGTTGAAGCTTTTTAGATTGAGCGAGCGATTGCGCGCTAAAAAGTTGAAGTAACAACAGGCTTAAGAAACTAATAACAGCGATGCAGCGGCGAGAGTTCATTCGGGCTCCGATCTCTAGCAAGAGTGTGAGGTTTTTAACTTTGTTTGGCGAAAGGGTCAACTAAGCCCGAGATCTAATTCACATCTGCCTCAAAATTAGGGCGCGATTGTAAATTCGTTTCAGAAGAGGGCTCAAATGCGGCTAAGAGTGACAAGTCTACGTGCTTTGAAATATTATGCTTGCATGCATAATTATGTATTTCCGGCCACTTACGCTCCATGGTTGGCCTCGAGGCTTCCGTTGTCCTTAAAAGAGCACAAAGCCACATGTCAGTCTTGTCTGATGGCTCGCCCCGTGGCCACAAGGCCAGGTGCCACGCGGGATCCAGGTGTGTTTTCAGAGAGCCTTAAATGTTGCACTTATTTTCCATACATTCCGAATTTTTCTTTGGGCGCATTTGCCGAAAATGATTTTGCGAAGGCTGCGAGCGCTGGCATTTTGCTGCCAGTGGGGCTCTATCCCTCTGTTGCCTACCAAGAACGCAAAGCCAAGGCGGTGAGATCGTCCTTTGGTCAGCAAGCAGATTTGCTGTGTCCTTTTTTTAATCAAAATCAAAACTCTTGTGGAATCTGGAGCCTGCGTCCGGGTGTGTGTACTTCGTATTTTTGCCAGAGTGATCGCGGAGCTGAGGGGCTCAAGCTTTGGAGTGAGATCGAGGACTATCTCAACCAATTCGAGTGGACGCTTGCTAAGAGAGTGTTTGAGGATCTGGGATTTTCAGAAAATGAATTGGCCTTTGGCAGAGCAGCGATAAGTCTCGAAACCGAGCAAGACGAGCGGCAATTCTTTATTGAAGCGGCTTGGGGGACTCACCTAGGCAAAGAGAATGAGTTTTACAAACGCGCAAGAGCCATGGCTTTGAGCTACACCGCTCAACAACTTGAAAGTATTTTGGGGAGTCCCTTGATTGAGAGCGAAGAATTTATCCGTCAAAAGATTACGGACTTCTCAGCTTAATTTTCCGTCAAAATAAAAGATTGCATATCGCGGTGGTCGGTCGGAAAAACCACCAACTGTATTTCGTTTGCTGAAATGACTAATGATGTGGTTCCGATTTCTGCTAGTTTTGCCATGAGATCGGCTCTGCTCCTGAGGCTAGGGGGCAATTGAGCCGCAACATCTTGTATTTGCAATGGAAGACCTTGGTAGCCTAAGCGCTCAAACGTTTGAGTAAAAGATTTTTCGAGGTCTGAGGCACTAATAAAGTTTTCAAGATCTGTGTGGCTATAAAAAAGATCGATATCTGAAAGCTTGTTTTGCGCGAGACCGTTTGCAAAGCTACCGTCGATCGACACAACAAAACTTTCTTTTCTTTTGGTGGGCCACTTTTGGAGTGCTGTTTGAATGTCTTTGGCGATGTTCCAAACGGCATTGAATTCAAATTGGCCGTATGTTGGTCCCGCTAAGCGAGCCACATTGTTGGAATCTTTTAAAAAGTTCTTATAAGCCAGTAAAGGTGGTTTTGAAGATTTAATGTCGTTGATAATTTGCTCGGGCCAGTGGTTGAGAATTTTGAGTGCAAAAGTCATTGCGCGACGAGGAGGCAGGTAAAAATCAAGGCCCATCCGTGATGTTGTAGGGGCATATGTTTTTCGAGCTCTATTGAGACTTTGTGCAATTTCGAGGTTGGCAAAAGGCAGGAGCTGGGGATTCCACTCAAATATAAAAAGAGCGGCCCATTGTATGTTTTGCCTAAGAGAGTCGCCGTCTTTTAAGCTAGATATCCAGTCTGTGACTCCTGACTTTCCTTCGACAGCAATTTTTAAAATCGCGAGCTTACTGTTCGAGGGTTCGTCGAGATACTTTTTAAACACAGATTCGGCGATTTTAATCTGTGTTTTGAGTTTTTCAATTTTGTCAGGAGATAATCTTTTTAGAGCCGGTTTTAATTTTTGGATCCAAGCAGATATATTTTGCGCACTCTTTTTGTGATCTGTCGAAAAGAGTTCAAAAAAAGCTTCGCCAGGAAATCCACTTTTACTCAAAAGCTCTTCGAGGTTTACAGGTGGTTTGAGATCAAGATCTAACTTTGTGTTTGCAGTTGCAGCGGCTAGCACGGCCGAGCAAGCTCGTGGAGCTGCTACAGCAACCCGAGGGGTGCTAAACGCAACGAATCCCATTGCAAATAGAGATAAAAAAAGACCTGAAAAAAGTTTATTCATCAAGAGAATGAGAAAGGCAAAAAACAGTCCGGGATCAGTTCGTATTGAGTGTCTTTGGCGCTAACTCTGCTGACTAAGTTTTTGACATAGAGCGGATCTTGGGGCAGATTTTTAGTCAAATTAAGGTATCAAATTATGGAAGCTAGATTTTTTTGGTAAGAGGTAAAAATGAGTTCTTTAAAAATAATGTTGTCAAACAAGTCTTTCTCCAAAGCGGAGTTGGTGAACTCAGCAGTTGTATTGTTAGGTGCTTTGGCTCTCTGTTTTGGCTCTTTGACGGAGGCCGCTCAGCCAAAAGTTTCAAGTTACCTTCTGAAAGATTTCACGCCGTCGCAAGTTCAGGTCATTGCTCAGAGATTTGAAGTCAAGTTACTCCCTACAAAATTGTCTAGAACACAGAGTGCTAGCCCCGTTTTTCAAGCCTTTGTTTCAGAGTTAGATTTAAAATCATTTTTGCAACTCGCGCCTCGAGCGCAGCTGTTAGAAGACGATACTTCGCGAGAGTCTCATAATGCTTTTGCTGCCGGTCGGGCTTTGTCAGGGCTAAGCGCCAGTGGATATCATTCTTTGGATGAAGTGCAAAAATTGATGGCGCAAATGGCGGCCGCACATCCTAATATCGCTCAGCTCACGCAGTATGGGCTATCAAATCAAAAACGGCCCTTGCTGGTGCTACGAGTTTCAAATCACTTGAGCGATGGCAAAAAAGTTCCACGTGTGATGCTGACGGCTGCGACTCATGGGGATGAGATTATCACGACAGAAATTTTGTTGAGTTTGATGAATACTTTTTTAAGCGGGTCTGGGCAAATTCCTCAATTCGAAAATCTTCTCGAAAAGCTCGAGGTCGATTTTATTCCTGTGGTCAATCCAGATGGTTTTGCAGTTCAAAATCGCTACGATAACGGCCAAGATCCAAATCGGTCATTTCCATTTCCGAAGCAACCTCAGGCTCAGCCGACGATGAGCACTCAGGGAGTTATGAGCTTTGTAAAGCAGTATCCGATTGCAGGGAGTATTGATTTTCACGCCTATGGAAGATTGGTGATGTATCCCTGGGGATATACTCACGACTCTATTCCGGCCCAAGACAAAGCTGCTTTCGAAGCAGTCACATCGCGGATGGCGGCAACGAATGGTTCTCAACACGGCCCGATTGCTGATATAATATATGTGGCTCAGGGTTCGAGTGCAGATTACTACTATTGGAAGACGGGGGCCCTCTCTCTCGGGATCGAGGTCGGTGATTCTAAAGCTCCGAACGCTTCGCAGATCCCTCTATATGTCAAAGACCAAGCCGAGAGCACCTGGATCTTTTTAGATTCGTTTAAGTAGTCATTTTTTTAGTTTTTAAAGACTTAAAATCTTTTGGCAAGAAAGGGGCCGATGAGACATCCGCACAAGCCTTTCAACCGTTTTGAACGAGAGCTGTTCGTTGCCATTACCCTTGGGATTTTTAGAGTCAGTACCACGGCCCCCACTGAACCAAACAAAATCAATGCCGCGCAGGCTTTTTGTTTTTTTCCAGACTCCGTCGAACGCCTTATTTTGAGCATCTAAATAAAGAGTGTATTCTGCCTTGGTTGTTTTGTGGTAGTTACCGGCTGCAACTCCATCTTTTGTAGATTGGTTGCTTTCACGAATAGAGATATCGGCCAAAGAGTAAAGATCTAGCCGCACTGTTTTTTTGCTGACGGCCAGAGGAAAGCTTTGCTTTTCTTCATTTGAAAGAGGCTCTTCTTGCGAGAGAGTTCTGTTGTAGCCAATCACGGTTTCATTCCAGATTTCTGAACCTAGGTGAGAATCAATAATGAAGGCTGCTTTTTTCTCTGCAACATAATATCTCAGGGTCATATCAAAAACCGCGGCGTTCGGTTGATTCTGGGCCCGCGCTTCTTGCTGGCTTGGACTGCCCATTTGGCTATATTTTTCGACGAAAAAATAGCTCGCTCCAGCAAGAGCTTTAAGATCCGCTGGTTGAAAGGTGACGAGAATGCCATCACGGCTTTCTACAGAGATTGCGTGCTTTGGCTCGGGCAAATGAATTCCAGCACAACGGACACCATTGCAAAAGCCTTCCCAATCCGCCACGGGCCAAGCGCGCAAAGGACCTCGTTTTGTCAATTCATGGCGAGTGGCCATAAACGTGTAGTCGCCGCGGTAAAGGTCGTATTTCTCGATGGGCGATAAGCGATTGATTTGTTCTTGTGTTAGATTTTTTACGGCCTGTGCGTTCGGAAGTTTTTCAATATCGACTGTTTCTCGAGTCTGCCAACGATTTGCCAAGCCCCCTTTGGCCATGGGAAAATAATTTCCTGCCCAAGGTGCTTGGCGGGAATTCATCATAAAACTCAATTCGCCGTGGTTGGGATCCGCAAACTCTTCCGGAATGTCTCTGGCAAAACCGGCTATGCTCAAGGCTTCTTGAAGGGCGGAGAGGTCTCGTGAGTAAGTTCTTTCTGAAGAGCTTGAGCTGGTTTCGACTGTATTTGCAATCATCATGGATGTCGATCTTGTCGCGTCAGCAATAGTCGTCGAGAGATCGTCTGCTGCAAGACAAAAACTGTGGGTAAGCCCACTTAATAGGATTAAAAGAATACGGGTTAAAATCATCCGTAACGAAGAGTTCAAGGCTTATGCCATAAAAACAATTTCGAAGTTGGGATTAGATCTGGGTATATTGAATTTGGCAGGTGATTGCGAGGTTATCGACATTTAACGGAAGGCACTGCCTTCAGGTTAGACGGTTCTAACTTCGACGCCAGCAAACTTTTGTGGCTTTGAGATTGGACTACCCTAATGGGCTCTGTCTCGCTATAAGCTCTACCGAACCGCACAGGTGTATTTTGGCGAGAGTTTATAGTGGGTCTGTGCCATGACTGTTAGCAAGCAATGCAGGGGACCGATCTAGTGACCAAAACACAATCAGTTTTAAAACCCACACTTGAATTGACTGTAGCAGCAGTGCTTTGGGGTTTTGGTTTTGTCGCCAATGTTTGGTGTTTGGCAGCATTGAGTCCAAGTGCCATTGTTTTTTATCGATTTACAATTTCAGGCCTTTTGGGTTTGGCTCTCTTTCCAATTTTGAAAATTAAAAAATCAGAGATGAAAGCGGAGTTTCGCATTTCTATTTTTGCAGGTGTGGCCTTGGGGCTTTGTTTGTTTTTGCAAACTTGGGGACTGCAATACACCACGGCAACCAACAGCGGTTTTATTACCACCTTGTACGTGGTGATTGTTCCTTTTGTTGCGTGGGGAGTAATGAAAGAGAGCTTGCGTTGGCTGCATTGGCTATGTGTGGCTTTGGCCTTAATAGGCACTTTGCTGGTGGTTCAGCTTGAAAGCATCGATCTGAACAAAGGCGATGCTTTAACTTTTGTTTGTGCTTTTGTTGCCAGTGTCCAAATTGTTTATATCAGTAAAGTGTCAGATCGTTCGAAGTCGCCATTTATTTTTAATACATTTCAATCGCTTTGGGCAGGGCTTCCTTATGCTATCGCTTTAACTCGGTCCGGTGAATTCATGCATTGGAATTTATGGCGCTTGGATCAAAAAGGATGGATTGGTTTTTTAAGCCTGACATTTTGCTCGACATCGCTTGCTTTTTATTTGCAGATTCGAGCTCAAAAACATTTGAGTTCTAGTCATGCGAGTCTTCTTTATTTAATGGAATCGCCATTTTCATATTTATTTGCTTATTTTTTACTGAGTGAGAGAATGGCCGGGATTCAAATGTTTGGAGCTTTTTTAATTCTTGGTTCTTGTGTTGTTGCCACACGAGCTGAGGTTAAAAATCGAGAACTCAAATTATGACGACCCAATGCGATTTAAATTATTGATGACGAAAATAATTTGCACAAAAATTTACGAAGGAATTTATTATGAAGCCGATCTTGTTAATCCAACATGATATTGATAGTCCGCCGGGATTGGTGAAGGTTTGGCTCGAAGAAAACGAGAAAAATTTTTATCACTACAAGGTATTTGAAAACTTAAGGCTTCCCGAGGAAGATTTTTCGGCGTTGATTCTTTTGGGAGGCGAGATGAATGTTGATCAGTCAAAAGACCACCCGTGGATTGACGACGAACTGGCCTTAATTCAAAAATTCAACAGTCAGGGCAAAAAGATTTTGGGAATTTGTTTAGGTGCTCAATTGTGTGCTAAAGCATTAGGTGCTTGGGTTGGACCTCATCCTCAGGGTTGGGAGGTTGGCTGGCATCCGGTTGAAATTTTGGGTTCCTCGGTCGTTTTTTTTCACTTTCATCGTTATGTTTTTGAGTTGCCAGAGGGGGCCGAACTGATCGCGCAAAATTCATGGTGGAAAAACCAGGGGTTTAGATGGAAAGAAAATATTCTAGCCCTTCAATTTCATCCAGAAACCGACTTGGCTAAAAGTGATGCTGTTGTCGATGATCCGGCATTGCCTGAACCTTCAATCCAGGTGCAGGAGCCACTTGAAATTCAGACAAAAGGAAGAATCTATCAAAAGCACTCACAAGGATGGTTTATGAGTCAGTTAGATCATTTTTTTTCTAATTTAACTAGTGCATAGGTCTTAGACTAAGAAAGAACTTTTTCAAAAGTCACTTCCTTCGAATCAAAGGCCTTCTTTTCAGAAGTGATCCAAATAGAAAAGCATGTACCAGCGGGAGAGGTTTTGCAGTCTATTTTAGCTCCATGAGCTTCTATGATTGCTTTTACTAGTGAGAGCCCAAGGCCTAACCCCATAACACTGCGACTATGATCGGCTCGATAAAGGCGATTCCAGATGTAAGGCAGATCGGCATCGCTAATTCCTGGCCCCTGATCACGAATTTCAATAAAGCTGCTTAGTTTGCTCGAAGTAGCTACTTGGACTATAGCAATTTGAATCGTCGAGTTTTTCGAGCCGTATTTGATTGCGTTGTCCAGCAAGTTAGCAATGGCCCGCCGAAAATACTGAGGATCAAGTGAAACCTCTTTGAGTTTAGTTTTGTTGAAAAATATTTGAATGTTTTTTTCTGCGGACACATCTTGATAGAGCTCGATAACGTCAGCAACAATTTCATTGAGGTTCGTATCAACTTTTTTAAGATTCAGGTGTCCGCTTTCGGCTTGTGAAATTTCCATCACGGAGTCAATCAGTGCTTGAATCCTTTCGGAGCTTTCAATTCCATCGACAAGAGCATCGCGGAACGAATCAATTTTTTGAGTTGTTCCCATGCCGACTTCTCGACCTAGAGCAAGGTCAGAAGATATTTTAAATTGAGCTAGGGGAGTTCTCAAATCATGAGCTAAATTTTCTACAGACTGTTTCATTCCCTCAATTAACTTCGTGCTTCGTGTTTGCATGGAGTTAAAAAGAAATGAGAGTTCATAAAGTTCGTCGTGAATCATGGGCATTGGTACTTGAGGATTGAGTTCACCTTTCTCGAAGCGTCTTACTGCCACAATAAGATTTTGGATCGGTTCTAAGTAGCGTTGCACAACGATAATACCACCCACGAACAAAATAAATAGCAACGGCGTTGTTAAAATAATAAATGATTTATAGAGACTATGGAGCTCTGAACTTCGATTATCATTAAGGCGTCCGACTTGCAGTATTGTTCCATCATCTTGTGGCGAAGAGAGGATTTCAACTTGGCTTTCTGATTCGAGCTTGTTTGTAATCAGCCACTCTTTGTCGAGCGGAGCTAATTCGTTCATTCTTTCTTTAACGAGGTTTGAAAAGTCATACCCGACAGAGTCTGATGGAATCTGCTGAAATAAAACTTTTCCAGTGCCTGAAATGAGTTGAATAAAAACCCATGATTTTAACTCTGGATTGTGATTCTTGACCGTTTGAGTGAGCCCAGCCAAGCCGCCTTTGCTTAAAACGTGCTCAAGCACATGATGCTGAAATGATATGAGATCGCGATCTTTTTTTTGTAGAGTCGAGGAAATAATGAAATAGAGAGATGCGAATATAATTGTAACACTTGCTGTAAAAAAAAGTAAATACGCAAATGTCAGACGAAAACTTAATCCTAAGGGGAGGAGCTTATTTTTTTTTGAAAACATAGCCCACACCTCGTATGGTGTGAATAAATTGAGTTTGAGCATCAATATTAATTTTACTGCGCAAACGACAAACTAGCACATCTACAATGTTTGTTTGCGGGTCAAATTGATAGCCCCAAATTTTTCGTAGAAGTAAATTTTTGGGGATCACTTGATCTTGAGTCTTCATGAAAATCGAGAGCATTGAGAATTCTCGAGATTGAAGTTCTAGCTTTTTGTTTCCTAAAAAAACCTCACGAGTTAAAAGGTTTAGAGTGAGATCGTCACATTTAAGGAGAGGTTCCTCGATATGCATTAGGCTTCTTTTGAAGAGGCCCTGAACTCGCAAGTAGAGTTCAAATGGAGAAAAGGGTTTTGCTAAGTAGTCATCCGCTCCTGCCTGGAGGCCCTCGATGCGTTCATCCGTTCCATTTTTTGCACTGAGAATTATCACCGGAGTCGTTTGATCTGTCTCTCTCAAGGACTTTAATACACTCAAGCCGTCGGTTCCAGGCAGAATCAGATCTAAAATAACCATATCGAATTTTTCAGATTGAAGGCGGATTTTTGCCTCTGAGCCGTCATGAAGAGTTTCTATAGCGTAATTTCCTGGCTCCAGACCTATGGCTATGTTTTGGGAAATTTTCAAATCATCTTCCACAATCAACACACGCAAGGGTAAATCCTTTTAAAATAGAGTGAACGCGTTTCATTTCGAAGACTAACAATCCGCATGTTAAATTGTCCAACCATTAGGTCAATTCATCAAGTTCGATATTTTTAAAAACTAGAAATTTGTCTGTTATTTCAATATTGTAATGAATTTTTTCGAAGAGATTGGTTGGGCTTGACCGCACAAGTGTATCGCGTTGCAATTACTAAGCGTTAAGTCTTATGCTTTTAGAGCATAAAGCCCGGCGATTCTTTGCGTTGATTATGTCATTATTTAAAGGGGAGCGATATGTTTTTTGGTCGCAAGAGGCTTTTTTGTTTTTTTCTTTTAATTTTTTCTGTCCGCGCCGTGGCGACATACCTAGACCTTGAGGTGGCAAACGGCAGTTCTTACAAGAGCCAAACGCTTTCTGCTGGCGGTGATGTTCACCATGTTAAAGATAGAGGCAAAGAATCTCAAGTGGGATGGAGCGCATCCTATACACACACGGCTTCTGAGACGACTGCAAGCTCTGGTGGCACAATTAAGGACAATACAAATGATTTTTCTGGTGGACTCAGTCTAGATACCCCTAGTCTCATCTCGGCGGGCGGAAGTTTTGCCTTCTCAAATTCACCTGAAGAAAACCTCTTATCTTATGGTCCCCAGTTATACATCGGCAAAACAATTAAGTACGGTGGCGGCTCAAAAGTGCAAAAAGCGAAAGATAAAAAACAGGATGAAGATTTAGATGATGAAGAGCTAACCACCGAAGAGAGTCATGCTTCAAGCTTTCAGCCGAGTTTTGGGATAGAGTTGGGGGTTGGCCAAACTAATTATAGGCAAACGTATTCAACGTCACAGACCAGAGCTAACGGTCGTATTCGAACAACCGCTGGAGAGTCCTTGATTTCACAAAAGACAGCCACGCTTACTTTTAAGTGGAAGCCATGGTCTTGGACAACGCTCAAGCTTTCTGGAACAAGCTATTCTTATGACAAAGATGTATCTCAGTTTGCGGCTAACCTTGACGCCAACCCAGTGTTAGCGTCAAGCGGTCTTGGCGGATTGTTGTCGGGCTTTCCGAGCTCTTCTGGAAAATTTTCGATGACCTTTTACATCGGGGACAATTGGGATTTATTGCTCAGCACGAGTCGGTCGACGGCCGCTATAGCTCAAGCGATATCGACAGCGAACAGATTTATGTTGGGTTATCATTTTCTTGAAGACTGGAGGATTTCTGCCGGAGCAGAGGCCTCAAAGACCGAGGCCACATCGACTACATCGGAGTATTCAGACACTCAAAGCCTATTTGCTTTGAGTTGCGATTTTTAGAGGCGGCCTATTTTTTTACAACAGTGGGAGATTTTGGTGCAGGTTGAGTGCCGACTTTTTTTGCCCCGTTCAGTGCTTGCGCTTGCGCTTTCAGCCAATTCATTTGTGCTACGATATTTGTGTAAACTGAAAACTGAGAGCAGTCGTTATTCTTATCAAGGCTTCCCCGGCTAGTGACTCCGAATAAAAATCTTTTTCCACCATTTAAAATGTAAGCTGGTCCGCCTGAATCACCATGGCAAGCTCCGCGTCCTTGGCGCTGATCCATTTGCACTTCCGTGGCTGAGAATCTTGCGTTTGCGATTGTTACATCCACTTTGCGAAGGTCTGTTGAGGGTGTTTGTTTTTTGCCATCGATTTCACCGTAACCTGCAAGAGTGACCGGAGCCCCATTAACCAAAGCGGTGGCAGTTGTAAGAATTTGCGCTGCTGAATATCCGGCTGGCAAACCACCTTCAAATTTAAGGATTGAAATATCTCCCCAATCGTTAATCGAATCCGGATCAGTTTTTGGATTCTTTTCGAGGATTGCATTGACCTGCAAATATCTTGGGTTGACGCGTCCATCGACCACGCGGCGAAGAATTGGCTTGGGCCCGCTCCCTGTCGCATTAGGCAGCTGAGTTCCGAAGATCAGGACAAGCTTTGTTGGATCCTGATTAAAACAGTGGCCAGCGGTGACGACCAGATTGCTTGAGATGATGGAGCCTGTGCAAAGTGCTTTTTGTTCATTGTCGTACACGGCGACGACCGTCCCGGCGATGGGATCTGCTCCCGCCACCGGGACGCCGCCAATGATGCCACCGTCAGCATTAGACTCTGAAAGAGAGCTTGCGCTTGCATCAGAGAACGAAGCTTCTGGTTTAGCACAAGAAATAAGGCCCGCTGCAAACAACAACATCAGAGCAAAGACTTGAACTTTCATGAATCCCCCCAGTGCAGAATGTGACATCAATCTCTTTCTGAAGAACCCCTCCGTCAGAAAGACTTGCGCTGTTAAACCCGATCTAGCCCCGTTAAGACAAGATCATATTTTGGATTTGTAGCATAAGATTTTGTTATCGTTGAGGGGCTGTTTGAGCGGGATTTGCCGAAGAAACGACCTCAATGCGAGCAGGGCTGATTTCGATCCCATTGGCGAGTAAAAACTTGATGGCGGAGTTCATCACAAGATCTGCAATCATGTACTGGCTGCCATAATTTTCTATAAAATAAACAAGCTTAAACGCGATCCAAGATTCATTGCTTTCAGAAAGAAGCACGAGCGGTTCAGGGTAACCAAGAATTTGATTATTGCCCTTGATGCTCTCGAGTAGAACTTTTTTTGCGTGCTCAATGTCCACACCGTATTTGAGTTTAAAAATTTGGCTTCTGACAATGGGTTGGTGGCCTGTAGAAAAATTTGAAATTTGCGAATTAGCTAAGCTTCGATTGGGGATTGTAATTTTTTCGTCTGAAAGGCCAATGAGCATTGTTGCGCGCCAAGATATTTCTTTGACTTGGCCAACGGATTTTTGGACGCCACTCACGACTTCAAGCCAATCACCGATCTCAAAACTTTTATCGAGTTGAAGAGAGATGCCGGCAAATAAATTTCCTAAAGTGTCTTGAATGGCAAGACCGAGAATAATCGAAAAGGCCGCCGAAGTGGCAAGCAATGGTGCTACCTGAAAGCCAAAAATTTGATTGGCTGACCAGAGCGCAAGAACAATCGATAAGATCAAAGAAAAAATATTTACGATCAGAACTGGAACTCCAGCCTTCATTGATCCCAAAAATAGATACTG
>CANCBY010000018.1 GCA_947374445.1 Pseudobdellovibrionaceae bacterium | reverse complement strand
GGGGCTACGTTTGACGCTGACAATGACACTTATATTCCGACCAGAGGGGCGATCTATTCCGAGCGGCAGCAAGCCTTTATTCAGCTCGATGCGCGCATTGATAAAAAGTGGATTCTCAATCGTGAGATTTGGTCGATGTATTTAGATATACAAAATGTTTTGAACACAAAAAATCCTGAGTCCATTCGCTATTCATACAACTACTCAGAAAAAGTGACGGTGAGTGGTTTGCCGGTGCTACCTTCTTTAGGTGTTAAAGGAGAGTTTTGATGAAAAACTTGAAGAGCTTTAAAATGTTTAAGGCTTTTGGATTTATGTTTTTCGTTTTGTATTTGGTTGTGGGTTGCTCAACCGATACTTTTCCGAAATACATTGCATTGACCGGGCTGCGAGTGCTGGCACTTCAGGCGTCGACTCCGGAGATCAGCCCAGGCACCGCAGTCACTATTACGCCTTACATCAGCGATATCAACAATGCAGGCCCGTGGACCTATTCGGCGGAAGGTTGTTTTGATCCTGGTATTTCTTACGGGGCGACTCCCTCTTGCACAGACAGTGCAACAAGAACAGTCTTTGCCTCAAGCCAAACGATCACTTCAAGCTTGCTGACGGCAAGCAATGTCTATTCAAACAGTGTGGACTCTTTCACTGTGCCCGCGGCACAGACAGCGCTCATACATTCGGGACGAAGTGCTATTGACACTTACAATGGCGTTAATTATTTGGTGGTTTACACGATTTCGAATTCTTCGGGAGAGATAGTAAAAAGCTTTCGTCGCATTGTTGTGACTGATTCATCTAAATCAACCAAAAATTCAAATCCAACTACATCAGATCTACTCGCAAACGGAAGTACTTTAGGGACTTTGTCAGCAAATAGTTCATACACTTTGGCAGCTTCCTATTCTGCGACCTCGGCAGAAACCTATAGTTACAAAGACTCTTCAGGAACTCTTGTTTCTGCAACTGAGTCGCTGCTGACAACATGGTTTATCACGGACGGTTCTATGAAATATTATCGGACCAGCCAAGGCGATAGTAATACCTACACAACACCAAGCAGTTATCCGAGTTCACGCAAGTCTTCCGTGATTGCAGTGACCAGGGATTCACGCGGTGGAGTTTATATTCTGCAAAGAGTGATCAACTGATATTTTTTGCAAAACTCGGTCTGAAAAAAAGATAAAGTGCAAAACTCGCGATGGCGCCGACAGCTCCCAGCCAAAAGGGGGCTTGCGGTCCTAGCTTATCCCACAAAAGACCTGCGGCCGTGCTAGCGATAAGTGAGCAGATCCCCGCCGAAAGCCCTAACACGCCAATAGCGGTTCCTTTAAGATGCGGCGGGGCTAAATCAACGGCTAAGGCTTTACTCACACCTTCTGTCGCTGCCATGTAAACTCCATATAGTGCAAAGGCTACAGCCATTTCTGTCCAGTGAGTTGAAACTGCAAATAGAGAATAGGTGATCGCAAAAACAAAAAGACCACCGACAAAAATAAGGTGTTTGCCGACGCGGTCAGAGAGGTCTCCTAAGATTGGACTTAGCAGCGCATAGACTAGATTAAAACCGCAGTAGCATAAAATCATGTAGGTCAGTGAAGAGTTGAGACTTTGAAATTTGAGAAAAATAAAAAGATCAGAAGAGTTCGTTAAACTGAAAAGAGAAACGATCGCGACAAATTGCCAAAACTTTGCAGGCAATTCGCGAATTTGCCACTGACTTTTTTGGCTTTGCGAACTTTTTGTTAAGATTCTGGGAGACTCACGAATCCACAGCACAGTCAGCGCGCCGAGTAATCCTGGAATGAACGCAATATAAAAAACCCAACGAAGATTGCCATTAAGATGTTGAATCAATAGAAGAGCCAGCAGAGGGCCAATGACAGCGCCCAGTGTGTCCATCCCTCTGTGCCAACCAAAAGCTTTGCCTCTGTACTCAGGTGCCACAGAGTCGGCAAGCAGCGCGTCTCGCGGAGAGGTGCGAAGGCCTTTACCAACGCGGTCGAGCAGTCGGCCAGTCGTAACCAATCCCCAGCCCGTGGCAGCTCCAATTGTGGGGCGTGCAAAAGCCGAGAAAAAATAGCCAGCCAGAATCCATGGCTTTCGGGTTTGTGTGCGGTCAGTCCATAGACCCGAAAAAACTTTGAGTAAGCTTGCTGTGGCTTCTGCAAGACCTTCGATCAAACCTAGGCCTGCAACAGGCACACCCAAATATGTCGAAATGAACATGGGCATAATTGGATAAAGCATTTCACTTGCAATATCTCCAAGAAACGAAACAAAGCCCAAGAAGATCACATTGGCCGTCAAGCCTTTTGCAAATCCTGAGGTGTATGGCTTAAGGTCATTGAGGCGGTTTAGATCAGCACTTGAGTTTTCAGTTGCACTCATTTGACAAAGTCCTCTGCGGATTTTCCGATTTGATCTAGCACTTGGCGGAGAGGATCATAGTTTTTGTCGGTGGTTGGTTTGAAGCCGTCGACGTTATAAAGTTTTTTGAATGTCTCTTGGCCGTTGGCAGTCGCTACAAACTTAAGTATGCCCTGAACGATTTTTTCTTCGATCTCAGGTGGTAAATCTTTTGCAAAGACAACCGGATCACTGGGAATTGATTGAGTCAAAGTTAAAATGCGGACTTTTTTGTACACGTCAGGGTATTGAGTCAGCACGAGCTTTCTGGCATCGGGGAGATCGGTGCCATCTCCTGGGACATGAAATGTGGCTCCTGCATCCACACGGTGCTGATAGACCATCGAGACGACCGAGTCGTGTTTGCCTGCAAATATAGTTTCTTTAGGTTCGATCTTTAGTTTTTTCAGCAAACTTGAAGGCAAAATAAAGCCTGAAGTTGAAGCTGGATCAACATAAGCAAATGTCTTGCCCTTGAGATCTTCAATTTTTTTAATTTTGGGATTGGCAGTGATAATTTGACCATAATATTCTGCACGGCCCTTGTTAGTTCCAACAAGCCTAACGTGGGCCCCGTATTTTTTTTGTGCGAGCAGGTAGCCAAAAGAGTTGATCATGGCCACATCTGTGCGCTTTGTTCCGAATGTTTCAACGACTGTGATGAAGTTGTTGGGAACTGAAACTTGAAAATGAAGCCCGGTTTCTTTTTCGAGAAAATCAATAAGTGCCTTGCCGTTTTCGGTCAAAACAGAGGCGTCTTGGCCTGGGACCAAGCTCATTTTAATAGGATTTTTTTTTGATCCAAGCTCTTGGCGTTGAACGCATCCAAGCGAAAGTCCAAGAGTACACAAAAGTAGGAGAGAGGCTTTTATAAATCGCATGATTGCAGCCAATGTCTTCAACTTCAGCGGGGATGTCAAATGGATGTATGTAGTGCGATGTGTGTGCAAAGTCAGCGGAGTGTTCCGCGCTACTCATTTTCAATAGCTCAAAGCCATTTGCAGCTGCGGGGACTCGAGGTTTTGCTCTTCTTGCTTATTTATATCTTTTGTCGCAGTCGACTTGAGTTTGGCTCCCAGGCCAATCAGTCTGACCGGGTCATTCCGTCGAGACCAGGCTTTTTCAAGAAGAGCTTCAAAGTGTTTGAGCGTGGGAGGCTGTGATTCAGCAAAAACTTGTTCGAGTGTTGTCTGCTCAAAGTCAGCAAACTTCAATTTGACCTGAAGGCTTTTGAGCCTTGAAAAATAAGAGCCGCGGCTCATTCGCTCCGTCCAGTCTTCAAAAAGACTTGGCAGTTCGTTGATGGCATCTTGCAAGGTTTTTCTATCGGCATTGAAAGTCTCTTCGACATTAACAGACTTGCGCTCAAAAGACGTCCGCACCGGGCGATCATCTATGCCAAAAGCATAGCGCTTGAGCTCCAGAGCTCTAGAGCCAAAGTGTTGTTGCAATTCTTTATCGGGATAATTCTGCAAGTCGAGACAAGTCTTGATGCCTTTTTCATGTAGATGCTGGGCCGTCACTCGGCCGACTCCAAAAATTTTTTCTATCGGCAGAGCCTTCACAAAACTTTCGACTTGATGGGGAGCGATGGTGAAGAGGCCATCGGGCTTGCGCCAATCGCTGGCGACTTTGGATAAAAATTTATTAGGTGCGACACCGGCAGAAATGGTGAGGCCGGTCTCGAGCTTTACGAGTCTTTTAATTTCTTTGGCCAAAAGAGTAGCGCTGCCGGCAAAAAGATTTGAGTCCGAAACATCGAGATAAGCTTCATCTAATGAAAGAGGCTCAATCAGCGAAGTGAATATTTCAAGAATGCCTCGAATGGCCTGGCTTTCTTTTTTGTACAAATCAAAGTGTGGCGGAATCAAAATCAATTGCGGGCAGAGCCTCATCGCTTGCGAAGAGGGGATGGCTGCGCGTACGCCAAATTTGCGAGCTTCATAATTAGCGGTACACAGCACGCTGCGTGTATTGGGCGGGCCACCGATTCCGACCGGTTTACCTTTAAGCTGAGGATTGTATTTCTCTTCGACGGCCGCATAGAAGCAATCCATGTCGACGTGGATGATTTTTCTCATGTGTAAATTATATGTAAATTTACGCCAGAAGCAAGTCCTGTTTTGGATGGGGGTGACCGGTACCCCCTGAGATCACGAGAAGAGTGTAAGACTTCGGAGTTATTGCTTTTTCAGTGGAACGCTCACGTGCAACACGACTTGGTCTTTAACTCCAACGCCCATGTAGCGGATGCCGCTGATTTGGAAGTCGCTAAGCTGAAGTGGAAAGTCTGCATCCAGTTGATTGCCATTCACTTTGTAGGTGCCGGCAATTTTTTTCTCGATGCCCTTAATTTTTATAACACCTTCGCCTTTGCCGCCTTTGCCGGTTGCACTTACGAGGATGGCCTCTGTATATTTATCGGCTTCAAGATGTTTTAGAGTGTGGCTGTCGCGAACTTCGATGCCTGTTTTGAGCGATTTTAAATTTACGATAATATTTGAGGCGGTCACGGTATCACCTTTCAGAAGAGCCTCACCCTTGACTTCACTGGTTTTAGCTTTAAACGAACCAGCGGGATTGAGTGCAACATCGACGACGGCTGAATTTTCAGCTATAGAAATTCCGCAAATTAAAAATGTAAGCGCAAATAGATATGAGTTCAAAACTTTCTTCATGAAGATCTCCTTGAGTGTGATCGGAATCGGCAATTGCATCAACTACATCAAATAATTGATGGCTTAATTGTCAATTAAGCAGGGCGCCGGTGTCAATCCAGTCTTTGATCGCAGATTTTTGTTTGGCACTCATGCCTCCACCCGGAGGCATGAGTGTGACTCCGTCGCCAATGATGGCTTTGTATAATACACTTGCTGCTGAGTTTCCGGCTGTGACGGTTTTCATGACATTGTCGTAGCTATCAAGGGAAACACCAGCTTTTGCATTGGCTCCACTATGACACCCGTTACAGCTGACGACAAAAATTTGCGACTTGATGCTTGAGTAAGTGGCAGTTAAAGGTGGTCCTGAAGGAGCCGTAACCGTAGGTGTTCCATCTTTGAAGCCATTGGTGATCCAGTCAGACAGAATTGCGATATCGGATTGTGAAAGTGCCGAATTTTGATCTGGTGGCATCAAGCCTTGTGTTATTTCGTAGAAGATATTTGAAAGCTGAGGCTCGCCAGGCACGACTTGTCGGTAGTAGAGCATCGAGTTGAGATTGGTGACATCTAAATATCCTTGAGGATTTTTAGCATTGTGACAACCCATGCATTTTGCTGCTAAGACGCCCATCGCTTTTTGCTCTAATGTCGAAGATAGTGAGGCCGCCGAGTCGCTGTTGGCACTGGTGGTTCCGGCATTTTTCACCAGAGCACAATTTTGATATAGAAATGCAAGACTCGTGATCACTAAGAGCAATGAGGTTTTTTTGATTTTGTTTATCATTTTCATCCTCCTAGTTGTTTTTTGCGCCGTCGAGGATCCATTTTTCAATGGCTCTCTGATCGTCGACCTGTAGTGGGGCATCAAATGGCATTTGCCGAAGCTTAACGCCATTGATGACCGTGTTGGGGTTGAGGCGATAGTACATTTTACTTGCGAGCGGGTTGCCCGGTACAATCACCGAATTCTTCATCATCAGTTCATAGTCAGAGATATCGTATTCTCCCGCCAGTTTTGTAGAGTTGTGGCAAGACGTACAGTTTTTGCCGATGACACCATTTTGTGGGTCCATCAGTTCTGCAAAAGTGGGCACTGCCGCATTGGGCGTTGGGTTGCTAAGCTTATTGATAAAAATGCTAGTCGAGGCGTTCGTATTTGATATCACGACCGGGCCTGAAATGCCCATAATTTTGAGTGAGAGAAGCCTGCTCTGCTCTTGGCGAATATCTTTTGATAAAATAATTCGCAAATTTTGTACTGTCTCTCCCGGCTTAAAAATTAAACTTAAATTTGAAAACTTATAATCCCAATCGTAGCGATTGTAAGTCGTGCCTACAATAGATCGAGCGCGGCCTACAGTGTAATCGTTAGCTGTACAACCCGAAGTACAAACCATAGTTTTGACTTCAGGGTAGCACTTAGCACTTGAACCCAAAATCTGAAAGTTTGTATTGATCGAGGTCGATGTGACTCCGGTAAAACATGTGCCATCGGCGGTGTCGTCAACAACCCCTAAACTAGCAATGATTATATCTGTCGATGCTGCTGAGAGTTTGAGACTCAAATCTAGATAGCCTTGTCCATTGACAGAGGTCTGCGCAAGAGCGGAATCAATTTTAATAGTCACAGGTGGAGGTGGATCGGGAATTTCTGCCTGCTCCATGAGTTCAAAAACTAACGAGATCTGGTCTTGTGAAGAGAGAACTCCCGGAGATACAAAGGCTCCAGTGGAGATTAAAGACTCGGCTCCGCTCGTAAGTCCTTTGCGAACCAAAGTATCGATGTAGCGAAAAGTCGTTTGGTAGCGAAGAAGTTGTCGATTGATTTTGACATAGATGCCTTTGATATGAAGACCCACGGTGGCGCCGTATATTTTTGGATTGAGAAAGGTATAGTATGTTTCACCAGAGGCACTTTTTCCGGCGACGACAGTGATTTGAATTTTACCACCAGGAGCGTTGGGAGCGGTTATACCTGGCTTGAGTGGATTCATATCGCTATTGATTGTCCAAATTAAATCTTGTGAAGTTTTCTTCGGGTTAAGATTCAAATCAAGACCGGTTGCTTGATCTGAAGTTTCGATTGTCACCAAATCTTTGGGATCAGTGACAGTGGCTGTAACGGCGGGCTTTCCTTCGCAAACAGCGTAATCAGCAAGGCCTTTTGCCCATTCAGTTTTAAGTTCGCTGACGGCTGTGACATTTTGTACGCCTGTGTATGGAGCATTATGAGCAGGATTGATGGCATTGCTAGAGACTTTCTCATAGCCAATTTGCATAAAATCTTGGTAAGCAATCTTAGTATCACTGTTTGCAAAACGCCCTTTGCCTGGACCCGCTTGGTGGCATCGAGCACAAGTGTTCGCATCGTTTAAAAAAGCTTGATAGCCTCGTTGATACAGATTCATCAGATCGGTTTCGCAGGAGTCTGAACCTACGACAGATCCGCTATTTGAGCTCGAGCCTCCTGTCGAGGCAGAAGTTGCGTTCCCTTGATCGGAACTTTTAAAGCCGGAGCAATTATTAAATGAGACCAGGAGCAAAACCCCTAGGCTTAAATAAATTATTGCGTTCAAAAATTTCTTATTCAATCAGCCCCCAAAAAACTTTACTCAAACGCTGAACCCCTTCAACGCTTTTTTCTCAGTCAGATACTACTTCGTGAACATAGTGATCGTATCTAGATCCGTGGGTGTAAACACCCTTGGTAAATAATTATCAATCGCACTTATTTGGCCGTTGAAAGCCAAATAGTTGGCAAAAATTCCTCCGCCTGCGGCTTCAGGATTAGCACCAGTTATAAATGTATCGTCGGCGACTTGATCTTTTGTGAACTGTCCTAGTTGAAAGGCCTTAACAGCCTTTGCACCAGCAGGATCATAGCCAATCATATAGGCCGAGCAGTTAGCTCCGCGATCGCTGGTCCAAGCAGCTCCTGCGTCCTGTGATTCAGAGCCGGATGTCACCGAGCCATCGCTGGTGACAACGATAAAGCCTTTTTTACCCATGAGAGCCATCGACTCTAAAACTCGTCCAATTAAAACTCCAGCGTCATTGTCTTTGCCATCACCCGAAGTTCTTGTTCCATTGTGATAGTCGTAACCACCCATCTCAAGATTTATTGATCCGGCATTTCCGTTAAGCGAGTTGTAAACGAGAGTTGCAAAAACATAATCTTGAGAAGCCTTGTTAGTTGCAGCAGTTAATCCCCAAATGGTTGCAAATGCTGTATTGGAAATTGGGTCAATGTTGAGCGCGCCTGAATTAGCAATCAAATTTGTATTATCGATGTGCGCACATCTCATCAGCTGAGTCAGCATAGCACCGCCTGACATTCCTTGAATTTTGCTGGACTGATCCGCTGACATTTTTTGCACGGATGTGAAGAGTTTGGCTTTTTGATCGGTGCTGAGTGTACTTAAAGAACCCGAGACACCGAGGGATCCAACAATATCTTGGTAGCTAGCCGCAATTAGCGGAGCGGGTGGGCTGAGATAAGCAGGCAGCGCACGAACTCCAGTT
The DNA here is from genome assembly GCA_947374445.1 of Pseudobdellovibrionaceae bacterium. GTDB lineage: Bacteria > Bdellovibrionota > Bdellovibrionia > Bdellovibrionales > Bdellovibrionaceae > CANCBY01. The sequence continues at coordinate 13,634 of CANCBY010000018.1, read as the reverse complement.
GAAGAGTCAACAGTTCCTAAGTTAGGTAAAATTTTTCCGTTGAGTCCAGATTTTGCGACTAAGCCCGTGATGTCGAATTTGTTCATGGCAGAGTCGTCCATCGCGCGCACTGGAACACCTACAAAAGTGGTTGCCAGTCGAGTTGTGTTCTGTGACGCCGTTCGCACTCCGCGGAGAAGTCCTGAGTTGGCATAAAAGGGAGCCTTATTTGAAAACTCATAATCAAGTGCCAACCGGCTGCCAAGTCCCAATCCCATTTTTGTGTACGAAGCTAATGGCTGCAGGCCACTGTCATGAGGCACAAAGTTTGCCGACATCGCGGCTCCGCCTGAAAGTTTGATTCCCACAAAAGCACAGCTCGAACCACCACCAACAGCTTTACAAACCAAATCTTGGGCCTCAGCGACTCCCGATCGTGCAAAGATATTTACCATTGATGGCAGAAACATTGTTGTCGAGAATGAAATCAATCCGGTCGAAAGAAAGTCACGACGAGATACCGGTCTGCTATGCAGTCTTTCGAAGGTTTCTGTCTTTTTCTTTTTCATCATCATAACTTCCCCCAAGGAATCAATTTAAAATCGAATCAAGACTTGAAAGCATGGCCGTGCAAACTAAAAGCATTGAAGATTTCGCCGTGCTGGCAGTAGCTACAAGATCCAAAATAGCTTGGCGCTCTGAATCGGTTTCGAGTCTTTGCCAGCACGACAGCGCCATACGTGATATGGCATCTTTGGTGTCGGCCGTGGCAGGCAAGGCATTGGTCACAAAGTTCATATTTTTGAAAATTCTTTTTGTTCCCGTATTTTCTTGATTGATAAGATCATTACAAACTTCACCAGCAATCGAGGTGATTGCCATCATCATAGGTGAAGTGATCGTATTCGGTGATCCCAGCACGGAGATGGCACCTTTTTTCTGTTCGTACATGGCTAAAGTTGAATCACTGACTTTTTGCACACCTGTACAGGCAGTCATTTGTTCTAGAACTTGTTTTGAGTAGACAACCGATACTGTTTTAGCTCCAGGTATAATCGGAAAGTCACCTTGCGATGAGGTCAAAGCAGCGCTGCTGGCCGAGTCCAAAGCCCCTGTGACGTCCACGGCCTTGAAGTTTCCGCTGCAACCATTACCGAGTGTTACCAATCCACCCGTAATGAAAAATACAACTCCCGAAGTTATAAAAAGACGAGTATTTTTTGTAGACATTAGTTGCTCCCCAGACATTCGTCACTGGTTGCAATTTTTTGGAACAAATATTTTAAGTTAAAATTTCGATTGGTCGCAAATTCAGTCGCAGCTTGTTTGATCAAATTGTCTTCAGACGAAGCGGGATCTCTTTTACAAACAGACTTGAAAACTCGTTGAGCCATACATCGCGGAAATTGCGACGACTCCGAAATGAGCTTTCCAAAGTCAGCAACACCTTTGCCAGAGGTTTGTTTCCATTCGAAAGTCGATAGATTAGATCCGAAGATCGCGTTGTTGACCCAAGCGTCGCTGCTGGTCACTCGCCCTGATGGAAAAACCTCTTTGTTTTTGTTGAGCTTACCAATGACATAACTAGCGCCAGGTTCGTCTGAAGTCCAAACACCTTTGCCCATGTCTTCTTCTTCTTGGGTTTTGACAGAACTCATAACTACCGTGTTCATGAGCATATTGCTATTGAACGTGATTTGCGAAAATGCCGGACGAAAGCCATCCATGATGGTATGACATGCTCTGCAAGTCGAAGTGAACTTGGCATAAGATCCACCAGGAAAGCGATCGATATCTCGACCGATCACATTGTCGGGCCCTGTATTATCTGCGACGCGATCAATTGGCGTGCATAAAAATTCTCGGAATGTGTACTCAACCATGCGGCGTTGAGTTCCTGCAATAGCGTGAGCTGAAGCCCATTGTCGAGTGGTGAGCAATCCGGCAGGAGTAGGATTTTCGACAGCTCCTTTGCCGTCAAAGACTTTTTGAGTCGTGCGCACTAACACCTTCGAAAGATCAAAACGGCCTGTGTCTAATGCTTGGTAGTGATTGTTCGATTTCAAAATATCATTGATATCGTCCGAGGGAACTGAAGCTTTGCTGGTGTCACCGACATAAACCATGTTATCAGTCAAAAGTGATTTTGCGCTGGTCTCATCACGAACAGCTCCAATGACAGTGGCTGTAAAGTCATTCAGTGGAGTGTTGATTGTCTCATCGCGATTCGACATACGAGATGCAAAATCTCTGACTGTAATATTGTAAAACGAAGCCTGGCTTGTTGCGATCGCTGCCGCTCCGATAGTGTCATTGAGAAGGAGCAGTTTTTCCATATCTTTAAGAACAGGGTTGACGATCGGAGTTTTAACTCCTGTTAAACGCTGATAGATATTCTGTGCACGAACCAGAGTTGGAGAAATCTGAAAAGATAGATCGATATCGAGAGCTGGATTTTGCACAATCTGGTAAGCGGAAGAGCCAAAGATCTCTTCTTTTGCAAGAGCTCGGCAATAAATTGCAACCAAGTAGAGTTTGCCGCCCCAGTAGCGATTGGGACTTTCACAGCCGGCTTTTGAAGCATTATCACCCTGGCAAGAAACGCTAGGCTCGGAATTAAATTTGCTCATATCGCTAAAATATTCATTGCCTAAAACCAAACGAGCATCGGCATCCCAATTAGAAAAATAGTTATTTGGGTCAGTGGAAGTAAAGCCTTTTTGAGTTGTCTGAGAAATATATGTGGTGCCTTTGCGGTCGGTAACGTACAGACTTGCGATTTGTCCTTTCGACAGCGTAAAAACAAGCTTTTGCATTGTTTTGTTAGCAGGATTTGTTTCAAATGAAGGAATAATGATTTCATTTTGCTTTGTTGTAACTGCATTTGAAAGAACAGCTTCACCCACGCGAGTCGTTCCTTGGCCGTTGTTTCTAACGCCCACCATGTACTGGTCTTTTTCGGTGCCATCGTAGAATTGACCGAGTGTAAAGCTTGATTGGTTGATGCCTTTGCTCAAGCTCAAGATTCGTTGTGGCTGAGGTATTTTTGCAGGATATTGGCCCGAGTAGAGTTCAGCTGAAGGACCATTTTCGATCCAAACTTCGAGAGTCATTTCGTTTGAAGCTTTGCAGGCATTGATAATTTTTGTTGCTGGCACGGTTGAGTAGATTTGATTTCTATTTTTGTTAAAGCTCAAGCCACTTGGTGCAATCGTTAGAAAATCACTAGGACGTGCAATGGCTAAATCTAATGCTGGAGCTACTGCCGAAGTGTCTTTAACAGTGTTCCCTGAAAAATCTTTGAATTCGTAAAGAGCTACAGCATCACGTCTTCTGACGGTATCGGAGATATCAGCAAGTCCCGTTTGAGCCACAAACACGGACCCTAGTACGCCGATTGTCGGTAAAATGAATTTCATCTTTCCCCCAAATACTCTCACTAAAGACCGTAAAACCTAAACCCCATAGAACCTAAACCTCATAGAACCAAACTGAGCTCCAACGCCGCAATCAAGGAACCAAATACAAAAACGCCGCCCCCGACGAAATTTGTGGATCCTTCTTTGCGTAAGCACCAACCAAAACATTCGACCCGCTGATTGCCATTGTCGTTCCAAAACGATCATTGGCTGCCGAGTTGATAGGACGAATAACTTGAACCTTTGTTAAATCAGATTTTGGACGGACTTCGATTTGTCCCGTCGAAGTATCGCGATAAGGCGCGCCGATAAAAACTTTGTCGGCTGTGACTTTGACCTGCGAGCCATAGTAGTCATTGGCACCATTACCATCCCAAGAATTGGTTTTTGCCGCGGAGTTAAAATCTGAAAAATATTGAACCTGGCCAATGTTAAATGTAGTTGCTGAGCTCTTGCCTGGGATTCCGATGAGCACCGAAAGTCCACTGATGTCGACACTTGCTCCAAAGCGTGAACCTTTGTCGAGGCCCGTATTGCTCATGGTTTTTAGCAAGTTCCATGAAGTTGTTTTTTGAAAAATAAATACATCGCCGATGCCTGATGATTCTTTGCCTTTAGCCTGAGGAGCACCAACGATCAGATTATTTCCGCTGAGGGCCACGCTTGTTCCAAATCCGCGATTTGCGACCGAGTCACCTGCAGTGAGTAATTGCTTGAAGCTCAAGCCACTCGACGAAACATCGTAAATGCTGACGGCCCCCGACATATTTAATGCACCGCTGTTGCCACTATACAATGGAGAGCCAACAGCAAGTGTGCTGCCATCCAGGGCAAGTGATGCTCCAAAAGTTTGTCCCGCTTGCGCGTCTGAAGGTCCGACTGCGGGTCCGATTTGTTGCCAAGTGCTGCCGCTCAATTGATAAAGAGTGATCGATCCCATTCCTGAGTTGTAGGCGCTTCCTAAAACCAACGAGCTGCCTTTGAGTGCCACGGCCGAAATAGTGTCTTTGGCTCCCGCGCCAGCTGATTGGATTCTTTGTTTGAACACCCAACGTGTGCCATCGTAGTTATACATGTAGGCCGCTCCGATTTCGATTGGCGCACCGGAAGGATCATTCTCTTGAGTGGCTACAACGACGGCCCAGTTTCCATCAATCGCAACGCTTCCACCATAGTAAGATAAAGTTGGCAGGTCATAGCCGGGCTTGATGGAAGTCTCAGGTGCGCAGTTGTTGCGGATTCGCATGGTGACATTGATTTTGTTAGAGTCATATCCCACTTTGTTGTCATTGCGTTCGATGTGAGCCGCAATTTTTAAATTGAAAGTAGCATCAACACATCGGTAGCTATTGGCCATTCCAGACTGTGATTTGATAACGTTGGTTTTAACACTCGCGTTTGAAGGATTAGCCCAGGTAGCCTTTGAAGAATCTAGCTGCACTCGGCATTGTTGCAGGTCGATGGCCTTTTCAATCAATGCCATCTTATCTTTGTCTAAAGTTACTTGCGAAGATACATCGACGCCATTAAAATCAATGGCTTTATTGAGAATTACAGTATCAACAGTGCACTTCAGCGAAGCCGAAATTAAACTTTCACAAGCCAAAGTTGTATCTGCAAAGGGAACAGGATCGCTTACTTTTAAATCAATGGAGGCAGTTGTTTGCGCCGAATTGACGTCGCCTGAATTAGTAATGCCGAGGCCAGACCCGACTTCAAGACTAGTTGCTGAAAGTGATTTTAATACTGGACCAGAAGCACTCAGTCCTGCGTAACAGCGATTTGTTTTTTCAGTTGCCGTCAGTGTGTTGGTTGGTGACGTTGGTGAGCTAGGGCTGGTTGCAGTTGTGCCACCATTGGTACCACTTCCACTCGTTGATGAGCCTGACCCTGAAGATGTTGATGAAGAGTCAGTAGATACGGGAGTTTGCGAAAATTTTCCGCAATTCTGGAATGAGATCACAAGCAAAAGCATTGCTGTGATAACTGAAATTTGACGCAAATTCATGCGAAGCTTCATCCATTCCCCCAAAGAAATGAAATACGGTTCTAAACTTACAGCTAGGTTATCGTGAAAAAGCGGATGTTTCTTAAACTTTGAGTGAGGCTTCTTATTTTGAGGCAGTAATACTTTATCAAGATGAGACATGCAGAAATAGTGATCAAAAAAAATGATCATTCGAACGACAGGCTAGAACTTTTAGACAGTGATTGCTTATTTTTTGGAGGAGGAATACCGTTAAGGAGTCATGAACAAATCCGTGCTGACCTATTCAATTGTTTTTGTTTCTATAGTGTTTTTATCGTCTTGTGGAAAGGTGAACACCTCTTCTTCCAACGACAAGACGCTTTATGGTAGCAGCACAGTGACTACTTCAAATTTTACTGCAGCTAAGGCTGTGCTGTCACAGAACTGTTTTCAGTGTCATGATTGGGCCACATATGCTGAGTCAGATTTTTCTGCTCAGGCACTGGTTATTCCTGACTCAGCTGTCAGTTCAAGACTTTACCAAAAGCTCAAAGGCAACGACTCCGGCACTACCGGAAATATGCCGCCTTCAGGAGCTCTGACCTCAGATGATCTTATAAAAATTAGGACTTGGATCAACGGCATGTAAGTTCATTGCTTAATTGGCAGTGAGCTTACCACGTGAAGAGTTAGAGCGCGTAACCAACGCCTAAGCGCCACGCCATAGACGAGCTGATGTTAAATCCACCAGCGGCCTGCTCAAGCTCCCAGCGTTTGCTAAGGCGCCATCGGGACTCAAGAAAAAATCCAGCCGTCGGATTGGTCGAGTTAACAGGGGCGTTGCCTAAGCTGTTCACTGGCCAAGTGATACTTTTGTAAAATAATGCCGCTGAGGCACCAAGCTCGACGCGATTACCGTACAGTTTAAATATGCGGCCACCAGCGCGCAGAGCTTGCCACTGAACGCGAGTTTGAGAGTAAGTGCCGGTGCTTAAACTGTTGCCCGCTCCGCCAAAGCCTTGAGCTAGGCCCACGTTACTGCCATAACCCCAACCATTTTGATAGCTAGTAAAATCATAGAGCAAACCAGTGCCGTAAAAGAGAGTCGAGATTTCGGTGCTGACTCCGGGGCCTTTCAGCTTGAGTGTTTCAAACCAGCTCATGTATTCAAGCACGATGGCTTTTTTTTCAATGATCTTTGGAGCCGGTGTTGGTGCTGCAGGCTCAGTCGATTTTTGTGCCGATGCGGTCGCAGTTACAAGACTGCAAACAAAAAAGAAGCTCAAAGATTTGAGAGTCAAAGTTTTTAAATTTTTATCTGCCATTGAGAGCCTCATAATCTAGATTCATTCAAGTAACTAATTTTTAAAGCGACAAATGCAGCTGCGCTTGCAAAGACCAAAGATCAGGACTAACTCCCGAGTCCGAAACAGTTCGGCCATTCACAATAAAAGTCCGAAATTCAAAACGTGGCAGCGGAAACATCAATAATCCTGTTGACCAGCGAATAAGGTCTGGCGTGGCTGTCGACATCGTCTGGTTAATATAATCCACTTGAGAGACAAAATTATATCCGCGTGTGAGTAAGGCATTGGCTTCAAGCATCGCGTAGGCTCCGGTGGTTGCAGCCGTATTGGCGACTTCATTTTTGATGATTCCAAACTCCGATAGCAGACTATTGCCCTTGCCGAAGCCATATTTTGAATGCATCTCGGCTCGGGTCCATTTGACATAGTCATCACTCGAGTAATATCCGGTTCCGCCGATGCGATGAAATTCGCCCAAGTCTTTTTCATACATGATCGACAAACCTTTTTGTCGATTGGCTGAATCTTGAGCTAAATTCCCGGCAAAGAAATGAGCCGTGATTTCGTTTTCAGGGCGTATACGCTGAATCATTACGCCGTGGGTTTGATCGTTCTGGGCATTACCTGTGTAGAGGCGGCTGTATGAAGTGTGATCGATGATTCGAATCCCGTAAACTTTATCCATCGAGCCAATAAATAAAAAATATTGATCGGACACTTGCCAGCGAAAGTAATGCTCACGCGACAACCAATTGCTAGGCTTGTTGGTTGAGGTGCTGCTTTGCCCTTGCGGTGTGGGCACATAGCCGTAAGAGCCCACAAAAACATACTTTTGATCTTGATCTAGGCTCACAGCCAGATTGGCTTCTGCCTGCATATTAATGAATCTATTTTTTGACAGAGAGCTGCCAGGATCTGTTTGTAAAGCCAGGCCTCGGTATTTAAAACCAGGACGAAACCAGTAAGGCAGTTGCGCTTTGCCAAAAAAACCAGAACTTTCGCCAAGCTGCTCGTCAGTTGTTTTATTTGAATAAAAAGAGCGAGATGCGATCTCTTGAGAAAACAAAGCTCGTCCGTAATCATTCAGCGGACCACTGCCTTGGCCATTGTAATGGCAAGTCATGCAGCTTTTATATCCGTAGCTCACAAACGATGGGTAAGCCCAAGACGGGAGAGAAAAAAACAACGAAGCTAATAATGCTAAAGCTGACACGAGGCTAATTTTCATTGCTTGAAGCTTAGCCCGGACAAATTTGCGATGTCGAGAGGTGTGAGACCTGGGACACCGCAAAACTTTAAATTATTTCATTCCGTCAACGATCCACTCACTGAGCAAATCTTTTTGCTCGCGGCTGAGTTGATTTGGGTTTGCTGTGTTTTCATCCCAATTTTTAGGCGGTGGCGGCATCACTGGACTGATCACAACTGTATAAAAAATGGTTCCTATTGTGGCCTTTACGGTAGCAACGTCGACATAGCTCGAAAGACCGTCAGTATTTCCGCTGAAGTGACAGCTTGTACATTTCTTTTCAAAAAAAGCTGCCTTCACAGTCTCCCAAGCAACAGGTCTTGTGCCCTCATTATTGCTTGGGGGAGGGTTTCCAGCTGTCGGCGGCGGCGGAGTCGTAGGAATACTGACCGGAGTGGGAGATGGACTTGGTGACGGCGACGGTGACGTCTCAGGCGTGGGAGATGGAGTGGGATTTGTCTCTGGCTTTTTGCTGAATTCTTGAGCGCCTTGATCGAGCCAAATCTTCACAAGAGCGATTTGCTCGGCGGAGAGTGGTTTTTTCTTTGGCATTTTTCGAAGGTCGACAACCTGTCGTCGGATGTCATTCGCGTTCGCCGCATAATCCGCATAATTATTCATGAGGGGTTTATCGTCTTTTTGATGGCAATGATCGCAAGACTGCTGAAACACCTTCGAGTAGACTTCATCAAAACCCACAATGGTATCACCAGGTGATGCTCCTGCAGAGGGCTTATTTGAATCCGTAGGCACTTTGGCCGTCGGATTTAGCGGGAGCTGCGAGCTGCCTGGCCCGAGGGTGCAGCCTGAGAGCAAGCTCGCTGTCAAAAAAATGAAACTAATAAAACTTAGAGCGCGAATCATTATTTTGTCTCCACACTGGGCGCGATGAGAAGATCAAGGTCGACCGTGACTTTGTCATCAACTCCGATTTTTAGCGGCCCAAAAGTAAATGGTTTTACTGTGATCGAAAAATCTTTGAGTGAAATAGGCATTTTTGAAATCACACGAAAGCTGCTGATTCCCGCACTGTTAGTGGTTTTTTGAATTTTAACTGGCAGCGCTTGAAGCTCTCGAGTCTGGCCATGGATTTGAATTGTTGCTTTCACCAAAGACTCGTTGATCACGCCGTCTTGAAATGGTGTCTGCGGAGCTTTTTCAAAACTTGTAAAATCTAAAATTACAAGCGGGTAGGCAATGGAGTCAGGTCCCTCGTTTGGCGTTTTGTTGTCAGAATCACAAACATGATCAGCCGGAAATTTAGAGTTCGAATAATCAATCCCCATAGCTTCTCGCATGTGACAGTCACGAGTCGCATTGCTGGTGCTGAGAGTTCCAATTGGAACTTCAAAGTGGGCTCGTAAAAGTTGGTCGTTTTCATCCAGAACTAGTTTTCCGTCGACTCGGCTTGCGGTTCCTTTGTGAACTCCAGCAACGTAAGGGACCGAAAAGCGAACTCCAGAACTGGTGTCTGATTTGAGTTGAGGTGCAAAAATTTTTTCTGCGGCAAAGCTCGTTGTGGTCAAAGTTGCAGTAAGGGCAAAAGAAAGTCCGATAAAAAATTTAGAAAATGGCATAGAGCCTCCGATTGAGAGCTCTTTTACCACTCTAGAGGCAACCTCACAACTCAGAGGTAATTACTCTAGAAAGAAATAGTAAGTCGTCGTCATTTTTACTGGAAGTTTTTCATTCGCAGTGTCGTTTTGCGCTGGCGAAGGCAGATGAATCTCGTAGATCTCGATCACATTGCCTTTGAGTTTGATTTTATGCTCGTCCGCATATTTTTGAACTTGCGGATAGACTTTGAGCGGCCCAATGCCAGGGGAGCCATCAAAAACAGCTCTGACAAACTTTTGAGCAGGAAGTGTTTTACTTTCAAAGCCTGGGGGGAGCTCTTTCGGAATGGCAGCGACAACACAACCACCATGGCTTTTGAGCCGGTCTTCTTCAGAGATGTCAGGATTGTCAAGGTATTCACCAAAAGACAAATGGCAATCGATTTTGTTATCGCGAGCCCAGGCCTCAACCTCTTCGATCACCGGGACAATTTTGTGGTAAGCACCGATGTGAGTTTTAAAAATGAGATTTTTTGCTGGCTCCTCGCTGACCGAGACGTCCACATTTTTAAAAGCTCCAACATAATTTGCCGTGCGAAAAACAAATACGGCCAGGGCTACCAGAAGGCCTGCCAAAACATATTTAATCATGAGTTCCGCCATTTAATAGAGCAGCCCATCGAGGGTCGGCTCTTAGAATTAATTTTACTGAGATCTTTTTCGCCAGCCAAAATTTTTTGAATGGCAGCAAAAAGTTCTCGCTGTGTAACCAGTTCTGGATTTTTCCAAGAGTCGTCCAGGCGTCCGCGATAAGTGAGTTCATGATTTGCGTTGTAAACAAAAAAATCAGGAGTGCAGACAGCGCCAAATTTTTTTGCGGCCTCTTGAGATTCATCAAAAAGATACGGAAACGTGTAAGCCTTTTGCTCCGCACGTTTTTTGAGTTCGTCGAAACTGTCCTCTGGATGCTCAGTAGGGTCATTGGAGCTGATGGCAAAAACCGGAACACCCAAACTCTTGAGTTCGCTTCCAAGAGTGATAAGGCGGTCTTCGATGGCTTTGACATAAGGGCAATGATTGCAAATGAACATCACCAGCGAAGCTTTAGCTCCATGCAAGTCTTTGTCTGAATAAATTTTGCCATCGACGCCGTTCAAACTAAAAGTTGGAAGGGTTTCGGAGGTTTGTGGCAATGGCGTGAAAGTCAGTGCCATTATAAATCACTCCAACGGATCACTCCGGTCGTTTTTACTAAATTGCCTTTGGCATCTACACGCAAAAACTTTTCTTGCAAGAGTGGATTTTTATTCAGAGCGGCCGTCAGAGCATCTTGCTGTGAGTCCGAAAGCTCGGCTCCGGTTCCAGCAAGCGTCATCGTGATTTCTAAAAGCAAGCGATCCAATGTTTGACACCAATCCTGCACAGACAAGGCCGAAAGATCTTCGGCCACGTAAGTCGCAGAGCTCAATTCAGGTTTTGAAAACACATTTAGTCCCAAGCCTAAGATCAACCGGTGCTTAGGTCCTTCGCTGATATTTTCAATGAGAATTCCAGCCACTTTTTTGTCAGCCAAAAAAATATCGTTGGGGGCCTTCAAGCTCCAGGGCAATTGCGGCCAGCTAGCAACAAGAGCGCGGTACACAGCAAGTCCCAAGGCTGCAGCCATGATAGGCTGCGGGCTTCTTGAAACCTGAAAGCTCCAGCTTGAAAGCAAGCAATTGCCCTGATCTAAAGTGATCCAAGAGTGTGGGCCGCGCCCACGACCTTGAGTTTGGTGATCAGTGAAGTAAAGACAGATCGGAGTTTTCTCAGTGCCACAAGCTGCTTTGGCTTGGTCGTTGGTACTGCTGGTTTCGGCTTCGTACCAAAACTCAAGACCTGCTTTTGCAGCCCATTCGGCTGAAGCCTTGCCAATAAGAAAATCTTGTTCGACTGATTGCTTTGCAGACATCAGTTCCCCCAATCAAACATCAAGCTCAGGTCGGCCGACGGGGCAGAGTGAGTCAGTGCCCCCACGCTGATGTAGTCCACACCAACTTTTGCAACGCTCTCAACTCGTGCGAGATTCATGTTGCCACTGGCTTCGGTCATAATTTGCTCTGGGATCAGATCTAAGGCTTGCTTGAGCAAATCATCGTTCATGTTGTCGAGAAGAATGCGCTGAACACCGAGGCTCACGCACTCTTTAACATCATCCAATGTGCGAGCTTCAACTTCGATCGGCAGCTCGCAATTTTGGCGAGTTCTTTCGACGGCTTTTGTGATTCCGCCCATCACAGCAATGTGGTTGTCTTTAATTAAAATAGCCGTGCTGAGATTCAAGCGGTGATTTTGTCCGCCACCATGAACCACTGCGCGTTTTTCAAGATCACGATATCCTGGTGTTGTTTTACGGGTGTCGAGAATTTTGCATTTTGTTCCTGAAACTTTTTTTACAAACTCAGCTGTCAGTGTTGCGATGCCTGAAAGATGCATCAAAAAATTCAAAGACACTCGCTCGGCTTTAAGAATTTGAATCAAGTCCCCTTGCAATGTGCAAACGATTTGGCCTTTCAAAACGGCATGACCTTCTTCAAAGTGCCACTTTAGTTTTGCATGAGGTTCTAAAGCATGCACTGTCTGTTCGAAAGCAGCAGTACCAGAAAGCACGAGATCTGCTTTGGCAATAAGCTTTGCTCGTCCGGCGCGCGGCGTGAGAGCCAGAGATTCTGTTGTGACATCGCCTGCGGGCATATCTTCTTTTAGAGCGGCTTTGATTAAATCAAGTAAGGTCATTTTGTATTTCCATTATCCCATCAGCTATTCAATCGGCAAAGGTTGACGATTGATCTGAAAAAATTAAATAAAATCTAAACAAGATTTTATGTTTTAAAATTGAAGGTTAAATTCGTTCAGAGTCTTTGATGAGCTTCTGAATTTCTTCCTTTATGATCCGTTCTGCCAGATCGGGAAGAACTTTCCAAGCAATACCCTCAAGGATTTCACGAACTTGTTCGCGCAGGATTTGCTCCATGCGTTCATGGGATATAGTTGTCATTGATGGAAGATTTGTGCCCGGCAAAACAGCACCTGTATTAGAGGCCGACGGGACGATAAGATCCGAAGAGGGGGCATGACCTTCATTTCGAGGGTTCCCCAAAGCTGAATTTGCATTTGTATCAATGGAGAGGGGGCGCGTATTTCGAGCAAAATCTTCAATCGAGATGTCTTCGGACCCTGAACTCATAGCAATTGAAGAGCGGGTTAAATCCTTGCCACCATAATCATAGTCAGGCACCAGGTCTTCTTCGGTGATTGAAATTTTAAATTTGCCAAGATCTTGCTGGGCCCAAGCTTCGGGCTCAGAGCGCTCATCCATCATTTGTGCGGACGGAGATCTCGGTAGAGGCGGCGCTCGGTCGGGAAGTTTCGGCAAAGGAACATTTTGAAAATCTTCAGGCTCATCTTGCTCGTTCATCTCCATCATAGCAGGAGCGGATGGAGGCTGTGGAATTTTTGGCAAGCTCTGATAGTTGGGTTTAGGGCTCTGAATATTCGGTGCAGGAATCGGAGGCGGAGCTGAAGGAGCTGTCGTCGGAATCGCGGGCGGTGCCTGCTGCGGTATTGGCTCGGCAAAATGCGGAAGATTCGGAAAGCTCAAGTACTGAGATATAACATTGCCCTGAGTTTTTGGTACCAGCTCGCGAACCATATTGCGAAGAGTGTCGGCATCAAATGGTTTCTCAAGCCGACGATCTGCTTTTGAACTCTGGGCCTTGGTCTCGTCGAGCTCCATAAAACCAGACCACATCAAAATGATCGGTATGATTTTGAGCTCTGGGTCTGCTTTTAGTTCTGCTGAAACTTCATATCCGTTGCGCTTAGATAAAAGAACATCCGCAAAGATCAAGTCGGGCTTAAAGGCCCTCGTGACTTCAAGGACATCAAGGCCCACGGGCACAGCTTTGACTTCGACATTGAAGTCCTGAAGTGCGAGCTGCATGACCTTCTTGATAGTCGAGCTTTCATCTGCAAGTAAGACGCGTAAAGACATGGTTTGAGTCAAGCATCCCTTAGAGGATACAGTCAAGAGGTGAATAGAATTGATCGCTACATCTCCGGCCTATTTTGGTCTTTTTTCTTGGGCGGTCTCGTTGTCTTTGTGACTATCTTTAT
>CANCBY010000017.1 GCA_947374445.1 Pseudobdellovibrionaceae bacterium | reverse complement strand
ACAGGAGTCTCCAAAGGCGCAGCCCTGAGCCACAGCAATGTCTTGGCCAACATGCTACAAATTGTTGAGTGGTTAAGAACAAAACTTAAATCTGGCGAAGAAATCATTCTCACGCCACTTCCGCTCTATCACATCTTTTCACTCAGCGTAAATTGCATGACGATGATGAACTATGGCGCCGAGAATGTTCTAATCACGAATCCAAAAGACATCCCAGGCTTTATCAAAGAAATGAAGAAGCACAAATTCACAATCCTCACGGGCGTGAACACGCTGTTCAATGCTTTGATGAACGACAAGAACTTTTCATCAATTGATTTTTCAAGCCTCAAGATTTCAGTCGCTGGCGGCACGGCGTTACAAAAACCTGTCGCCGAAAAATGGGTCCAGCTCACACAGACTCCAATCATGGAGGGCTATGGCCTTTCTGAAACAAGCCCCGTGCTAACAGTCAATCCCATCTGGGGTGGCGACATTGTCGGCACGATCGGAATCCCTGTGCACGCAACAGATATTATCCTCATCGACGATGACGGCAATCAAGTCCCCATGGGGAGCGAGGGCGAAATAGCTGCAAAAGGGCCACAGGTCATGAAGGGCTATTGGCAAAAGCCCGATGAAACCGCAAAGGTTTTTCACAATGGATGGTTTAAAACTGGCGACATTGCAATTCAGCTTGCTAACGGATTTTTCAAAATTGTTGATCGCAAAAAAGATATGATCTTAGTTTCAGGGTTCAACGTCTACCCCAATGAAGTCGAAGAAGTCATCGCCTCACACCCTGGCGTGCTAGAAGTTGCAGTCATTGGAGTGCCTGACGAGCGCGCTGGAGAAGTCGTCAAAGCTGTGATCGTAAAACGTGACCCCGCTCTGACAGAAGCCCAAGTCATTGAATACGCCAAGCAGTCTTTGACTGGCTACAAAGTTCCAAAGCATGTCGAATTTAGAACGGAATTGCCAAAAACAAATGTTGGCAAAATTCTTCGCAGAGCTTTGCGTACTGCTTAAAACAAAAAAAGCTCGCAGTTCAATGCGAGCTTTTTTTAATAATTAAATTTAAGTAAAAAACTTAAACTTTTTTCGCCCAAGAATTGCAATACCCGGTTGCTTTTACAAGTTTGCCTGGCATCACAGTGCATTTACCTACGTCTTCGCCATTCTTTTTACCCGCAGCCGCATAAAGCATACAGCCAGCGCAGTTTTTACCCGCTTGATTTGATTTATGCATATAACCAAGGCTTCCTGCGATGTCTTTACCTGGGACTACAAGCTCTTCTGTCGCGCCACCACCAGCTGCAGGTTTTGCAGCTCGGCGCTGCTCTTCAGCTTTTGAAGTTGAAGACAATAGAGCTGGTGCCAGCAAAGCAAAACCAGTTAGTCCCAAGATGTTTTTAAAAAACTCACGTCGCGAATTCATATTTTTAGTGTTCACAAAAGTGTCCTTCCTTAAGTTTTCGATTTTTTCCGATTTAGCAGTCCATTTTAGCCATCTAAATTAGACCGCTAAACCCGATGGCACAATCTAAATGAAAACCAATTGAAAGCCAAATGAAAGTCCAAAGCAAACTCAAATACACCAAGCTCAAAGTCGAAACTAAAAAAACAGATTCAGTGAGAATGCGTCTCGCAAGAAGCACAAGCCTTGCGATTGAGCCAGTGAGCCCAAATAACCAATCCACTTCCCATCACCATCCAAGTGGTTTCATCAAATGGGAACGAATAATAAAAGCCAAAATTATGAACAAATATCGGAACGAGCGAAATCAGCAACAGACCGGGAAGCCCCAAGGCAAAAACCTGAGCCTTATGATGATGTTTATAACCAGACCAAAACGCGGCTATGCCAACTGGCAAAATTAAAATGGCCATGAGTCCATGAAAATACGGATGAGCCAAATAATATCTCGCAAGCATCGGAAGACTTAGAATAACAACCGGAGTTAAAACACAATGAATAGCGCAAAGACTTGAAAGTAAAATTCCAAGTTTATCAAGATTGATATAATTCACTATAAGACTGCGCATAACTAGCTTTTAGGACTCTCTTTGATGTCAGTCAATGCATTCACTTTTTTCGTTAAGAGCTTGTGATTATTTCATTTTTTTAGGAGTCTTCTGACATGAGTTCCATTTCAAATGCCACCCCCAGCAAAGCCATTCATGAACTCGGCCCTGATTTCTTCGATGCCGTGCGAGCGGCCGAATTCCCGCAAGGCATTGCTCGCTTTCTAAATAAATCTGAAGCCTTAGCTCTCAATCTTCAGCTGAATTCTGCAGCAGATTGGGAGCGCCACTTTGTCAGGTTCGAACCGTTACCGCAGAATCTGCCAGAACCCTTGGCCCTGCGCTATCACGGTCACCAATTCCGTCACTACAATCCTGACCTTGGCGACGGCCGAGGGTTTTTATTTGCGCAATTTCTGCAACAAACTCCTGCTCAGCCACCTGGCCAACTACCGCGCCTGATGGACTTGGGCACAAAAGGCAGTGGGCAAACTCCGTGGTCCCGCGCAGGCGACGGCCGCCTGACGCTAAAAGGTGCCATGCGCGAAGCCCTCGCCACCGAATTACTGCAAAGCCTGGGAGTTAACACCTCGAAAACATTTTGCTTTTTTGAGACTGGAGAAAAGCTCGAGCGAGGCGACGAGCCCTCGCCCACCCGCTCTGCCGTGCTCACACGCTTAAGCCATGGGCATATCCGCTTTGGCACTTTTCAACGACTGGCGTATTTAGGCCAAACTGAGAATATCAAAAAGCTAATGAGCTATTGCCTGAGATATTATTTTTCCGACGAAAACACCCTACCTCCCGACAGCACTCCCGAAAACACTGAGGCTGCCGAGCACTTTTTAAAACTCGTCTCGGACCGCTCAGCGCGCCTCGTAGCGGAATGGATGATCGCAGGCTTTGTGCACGGTGTGCTCAACACCGACAATATGAATATCACGGGCGAAAGCTTCGATTACGGACCATACAGATTCTTGCCTACCTACGACCCCAGCTTCACGGCGGCTTATTTCGACCAGCAAGGTTTGTACTGCTTTGGCCGGCAACCCAATGCCGTTTTTTGGAATGTGCAACAATTGGCGGCCAGTCTCATGAAAGCCTACCCGCAGCTAAACCCTACTCCTACCTTTGAAAACTTTAGCGAAGTCTTCTCAGCCTCGGTTGCAGAGATTTTTTTGAAACGGCTGAATCTCCAAACCACCAACTCTGGTGCCGAGGGCGACCCACAGCTCGCCTCACAGCAGACAGAGGCATTGCTCTCCAGCTTTTATCAAGCTCTCGAAGTCACCCAGGCCCCCTATGAACAAACCTGCTTTGACTTTTGGGGTGGCATCGAACTTCGGCGATGGCGTAGCTCTCCTCAAAGCGCAATTTACTCGCAACCTGCGTTCGAAGATTTTCTTGCGGCTTTACAAAACTTCAAAATCGCAGATCCAGAAAAAGCAAAGCACAGCTATTGGCAGCGCAAGACTCCCTGCACGCTGCTGATTGATCAGATCGAAACTATCTGGAGCGAAATCGACAAAAAGGATGACTGGTCCGCTTTTGAAAACAAGATCTCAGACATCCGATCATGGCGAGGAAACTTCTGAAGCAATGATTAAAACCAAACCTCTGCTTGCGTCCCTAGAGCAACATAATTGGTTTTGTTCGCCAAAACTGTGCTGCCCGCTTTGACCGTGGCGTTGTCGTTATTCCAATCGTTGTTCGTAATATAGAACCGAAGCGAAGGGCGCGTAAAAAAACCAGTTTTCGGCTGGATCTGAAAAGCAAGAGTGCTTCGCACCAGATAGTTATCAGTTCCAGAATCAACTTTAACTGCAGATCGTCCCACTTGGCCTGTGACACTGTAAATATCCGAAAAATAGTAGGTAGGCCGAACACCCATACTTGACCATTTTGTTGTGGTTTTTGAATCAGGTCCAATGTTTGTCTCTTGATAAATCAAAGTTCCATCCACGTCCCACCGAGATCCTTTGTAAAGAAGGCTTTCTACAAGACGAGCCGTTGTTTTTCCTGAAGCCGTGTCAGAGCCTGATATAACAGCGGATACCGACAAACCATCTAGCTGAGCCGCACCCGACCCATAAAGCAGAGCAAAAGCATTTTGCCAATCTTCAAGTTTTGTGTTGAAGCGAACACCTAGCGCTGTGCCAGAAAAACTTTTATACGATGTCGTGCCTGTGTATCCCCCAGCATTGTAACTGTTGGCGAGCCAAATATCTGCATCTGTAGAATCAGTCACTTTTACCCCTGCTAGACGTAAATCAAGTGACGACTCAGAAAGATTCCCATCGTTAGTGCTTGCAGTGGTTGAGGTCTCTTGCAACAAAGCTGCCGACCAAGTTCCATATGATGTTTTAATTGATTCCAAACCAGCACCTGAACCATTGGCCACTGCGAAGTAGTAAAAGTCGTCCATGTGAATGTCGCCCCAACGATAAAATCTTTTGCCTGCCCAGTAGGTGACATTGTCTGCAATTACATCAGCGTAAGATTCAACGAGTTGAACGTTCATCACATTGCTTTTAGTTGATTCGTATTGAGTCCTATTAGGCGTGTCGGTGTAGGCAAAGGTTATATGTGCCCTTGCCGTTGAATTGTCATACTTTGGAGCCCCAATTCCATAATTGAAATTTGTCTCCATATATGTTCCGCATTCATTTCCTAAACGAAATTGATTTCCAGAGGTTCCATCGCTGACGCAAACTCGTTCGCGACCACCCGACTGTCCAACTCCAGACCTAAAATATCCACCCATTTTGAAAGCATCGTCGGCTTGGGCGACCGACAGAATTGAAGCCAATCCAATTGCTACTAAGGATACTCTTTTAGTATTTTTCATTATTTTCTCAATTCAAATATTGTTATTTTTTCTTCAAATCAAAACTGCAGCAAATAGTTTGGATGCGCAGCCATTTCTTTTTTCGTCTCATCACTCAAAAAAGGATTGTCGATTTTAAAAATCTTTCGTTTCTTCATGTTTGCTTTAGTTAGGTATTCACCCCAATGCTTCATAAAAAGTCTTTCAAAAGAACCGTCAGCAATCGCATTCTTCAGGCCGAGCTCAAGCCTATCTCCTAAAGCTTTATTGTTGGAATTCACAAAGAAAAACAGCGGAGCCAAGTAGGACAATGCAATTCTCTTTTCAACCACCAAGTTTAAACTCGCATTCTTCTCAATTTCCGACCAAGGCTCATTCAAACCACGAGGAAAAGCATCAAAGCGCTGATTTGCAAGCATCGGAAAAAGACCTTGATAACTTGGCGACTTTTCAAGCCTTAAACCTGCAGCCTCAAGTATGAATGTATCTGGCCAATCGTGACCTTGTCCAAACTTGATTTTTTTCAAATCTTCAAAAGTTTTAACTTTATCGAGCTTAACTTGATCGCCTTTGTTAATGATGAATATACGGTTGCCAAGCATCCCTTTTAGCAAGGGAATTCTAATAACTCGAAGACCCTTTTCACGGTCTTTAGAAGTCATCGTCCAAAATAGATCAAGGCCCACTCCTTCGCGAAGAACTTGCAAAGCCCTATCTTGAGACATTTCAGCCTCACTCACCTTGATTGCAATCGGGCCACCTACTGATTTTTGTGAAACTAGCTCAATGACGTCTTTAATATAATCCGCAAAGGCTTCACTCATGGAACTCTTTGAAACAACGACGTCGCCGGCACTTGAAATGCTGGCCCCCAATACAATTGACAGAACCACTGCCGCCTTCCCTAGTTTCATTTCATTGCTCCATTTTTACGTACTTTTTTAGGTACTTTTATTACGTGCTTTGTTTGCACGCGTTTACTTGCTAAGTCGTATTAATTTTATCAAAGCCCACGACTTAACTCGTGTCATTTTGTCAAATTATTGCTAAGCAGATCGTATATACGAACTTTTCTCAGCTCAAGAAAATTTGATTTGTTTTGCACTCTGGTCATTTTCTTAAAAAAGTTCATGCAACGAGTTCTAAAGTCTGACAGAGTTTCTATTTAATTAAGCAGAAATGGCCGAAGACTTAACAGCTGGAAGCGTTATCCTGAAAGTCGTTGTTCTCGCTTTATCATCGTAGACCAATACACCGCCATGATCATTTATAATTCCAAGTGAGATGGATAATCCTAGCCCCGTTCCTTTGCCAATTTCTTTGGTGGTAAAAAATGGCTGCATCATTTTGTTTCTTATTTCCGCAGAAATGCCAGGGCCAGAGTCGGACACTGTAATTTGAACCTGCTCATGATCAGCTTCAATCTTGACTCGAACCCATTTTTCGCCAAGCGCTGAAATAGCGTCAGCAGCATTATTCACTAAGTTAATTAGAACTTGAGAAATCTGAACCTCCCGTCCATGAAGCATGACGATAGACTCCGGGCAATCAATCTCCAGTGTGACTCCATAGCGATTTAACCTGGCCTGGCACAAATCGACGATATCGGTAATCACTTTATTCAATTCAAAATTCATCTTGTCATCAGATGAACCGTCGCGACTGAATGCCCTTAATCCATCAATGATTTTTGATATCCTCTGCACCATTGTCTCTATCTTTTCGAATTCCCCAGCAAAGCCACCAAATTCTGGATGCGATTTCAATTTTCTTTGCAAAATAAGTATTCTGCCATAGATGATCGCAAGCGGATTATTAATTTCATGGGCGATACCCGCACTCATCTCGCCCAATGAAGCCAGCCGGCTGCTTTCAATCATGGCAACTCTTTGCTCGTCGATTTTTTGGGTCCGTTCTTGAACTTCGACTTCCAGTTTTTCGTTATATTCTTTCAACTGACTGTCACGCTTTTTAATCGCTTCGGAGGAGCGGCTAAAAGCCTTAGAAATTGCTCCGAACTCGAGAGGCCAATTATTATCACGAACTTCATATTGGCCGGCCTCAATTTGACCTGCTAGCTCGACAAGTCCAGCCATTGGTTTAGCAAGATATTTGCGCATTAATAAAAACAGCGAACTTGACGCCAAAAATATAAATGCTGCCATTACGACCAGAACACGCGTTATCAATATTTTAAGCTGCCCGAGCAAATGACTATTGGTCAAATGCAGCTCAACAGAACCAATTTTTTTGTTTTCGTACGTAATCTCATCATTTAAGGTAAATAGATTTTCAGCCTCGCTAAAAATAATGTCGGACTCTTCCTTAGATTGAATCGAGCTATCGACTTCATAGATCACGCTATTGTCGGCCCCTAGCACTCTGATTTTTCGAATCATGCCTTGACTGCTCTGAATCAAACCCAGGCTGGTTGAAGCAATAGCTGCCTTATCAAAATACCACATGGGTTGAGCCAATGTCTTTTGCGCGATTAGGATTGAAGCCTTAGCTTCAGATTCAACCCGGTATTTCATTTGATTCTGCAGACCGTTCACAAAAAGCCCACCGACACCTACCAAACTCAATACAACAATTGCTGTTGCAACAAGAGTGAGGCGTTCTGCGATTCCAAAGCTTGGAAAAATTGAACTTTTCATCTCATGTTTATCGGCAAAACACAGGAAGCTTTCAACCCTTTGAAGGTCTAGGTTCACGATACCAAACATGCACTCCTAAGCAATCTCAGACATCGCAATCAGGCGATCACATAAATTTCGTGAAGTTTCCGTTAAGTTAAGTGCTTTTAGGTCTCGCGGCAAAGTAGCCCTCCGATAGGACCACAAATACCCGTTAGGTGGCCTGGCCGAAGGTGGCCAGGCACATCAAAGCTAATAAAAACTAAGCCGAAGGGTTCGTGAACTTAAGCTTGCGAGAAACCCATCGACGGAAATCATCGATATAACCAAACGCTGCCGGAACCACGATCAGTGTCAGAACCGTTGAGCTGATCAAACCTCCGATGATTGCAACACCCATCGAAGTTCTTTGCGCAGAGGCTTCATTCAATCCCACCGCAATTGGAATGGTTCCGCCGATCAAGGCAAAACTTGTCATCAAGATGGGACGAAGTCGCGAGCGACAAGCAGCCAAGATCGCCTGCGTCCTCTCCATCCCAGCTTCCATTTGCTGGTTGGCGTAGTCCACCAAAAGAATCGAGTTCTTCGCCACAACCCCCAAGAGCATCACGATACCAATCATCGAAAACAGATCAATGGCTTTACCTGTAATCAACAAACCTCCGAAAGCTCCTGT
Source organism: Pseudobdellovibrionaceae bacterium (assembly GCA_947374445.1). Taxonomy (GTDB): domain Bacteria; phylum Bdellovibrionota; class Bdellovibrionia; order Bdellovibrionales; family Bdellovibrionaceae; genus CANCBY01. The sequence continues at coordinate 14,285 of CANCBY010000017.1, read as the reverse complement.
CATTGCCAATGGCAAGGCCAAAAGAATCGTGAGCGGAGTGATAAAGCTTTCATAAAGCGAGCTCAGCACCAAGTAGATCAACAAAACGCCTAAACCAATGGCCATAAGCATGTTTTGAATTAAAACCTTAAAGTCATCGGCCTGACCGATGAACTCATATCCCAAAGATGTAGGGATTTTTAGATCTGCGTCCGTGCGTAAGATTTTTTCAATCTCCGTGGTTATATTACCCAGGTTACCACCCGGCCCAAGGTTAGCATCAACCATGATATAACGGCCTTTATTTAGACGATTAATAGCAGAATAAGTTTTCACTTCTTTCAGATCAGCCACTTTGTTCAACGGAATCATGTTGTAATTGGCATTTGGAACTTGAGTCGAAGCAAATTCCTTTCTCACGTCACGATCTTGTTCGCGCATGCGAATACGTATGTCGTACTCATTTCCGTTCTCGCGAAATACTGCTGGCACATTGCCCTCAAGCCGCGATCTTAATTCTGCCCCTGCAGTTACCGTTGAAACACCCAAGGCCTCCGCTTTTTGACGGTCAAACACCACCTGAATCTCAGGTTTGCCAGTGCGGTAGTTAGTATCAACGTCAACCAGACCTGGGATTTTCTCAAGACGAGGCTTCAACTTTTCAACATAAGCACTGAGTTCATCCAAGTCTTCACCGCGAATCGAAAGCTGCAAAATTTTCTGACCGCTGCCACCGATATCAATATCGCCAATCTGAATCAGCGACTCTTTTTGGAATTTAGCTAAGGCTTCACGCACTTTGATTTTCATAAAGCTTGTATTGCCTTCGCGCTCTTTGCGAGGTGCCAAACGCACATAGATCGTTGCCTTATTGGCTTCAGGGCGAGTCGAATAACCTGCGACAGTTGAAATCAGCTCAATGCCTTTAGTCTTAACAATCTCGTCCTCAACTCCAACAATATAGGTTTTAGTTTTTTCAAGTGAGGTGCCCAATGGCAACTCAACCGTCACTTGAAACTCGCCATTATCTGCTGGTGGTAAAAAGTTTTTTGGCAATATCGCGCCTACAAACAGACTCGCCACAAAAATTCCAAAAGCTGAGACCAATACTTTAAGTCGATTTTTTAAAACCCACTCAACAGATCCTACATATTTCTTCTCGAGCCAATTTTGAAAGGCATCAAACTTGTTGAGAACTCGATCAATCAATCCATTGCCACGGTGATGATCCGCTGAAGTCGCAAGATAAGTCGACATCATCGGCGCCATAGTAAAAGCATCAAACAATGAAATCAGCATCGTGAAGACGACAGTCAATCCGAACTGCCTAAAGAACTGGCCAATGATTCCATCCAAAAAGGCGATCGGGCCAAACACCGAAATCACAACCAAAGTAGTTGCAATAACTGCGAGCGAAACTTCTTTGGTTCCGTCTAGTGAAGCCTGCATCGGAGATTTACCCATCTCAATATGACGGAAGATATTTTCCCGCACAACAATCGCATCATCAATCAACAAGCCCACAGCCAGCGAGAGCGCTAGCAAAGTCAAAATGTTGATTGTAAAACCCATCGCGTACATGATCACAAAGCCGCCCAAAAGCGAGTTCGGCAAAGCCATTCCCGTGATCAATGTTGATTTTCCTGAACCCAAGAAAAAGAACACCACAAAAATACAAAGTGCGATACCGATCATGATCGACTCGCTCACGTCAGCAATATTCAAGCGGATCGGGCGAGAGTTCTCTCGCACCAAGCTCACTTTGGCATCGATATTCCGTGCTTTCAGTATGTCATTCACTTTGCCAATTTTAGCTTGAACTAAATCAACAATCTTAACGGTGTTAGATCCTGATTGCTTATAGATGCTCAGAGAAATTGAATCCATTCTCTTAAATTGATTCGACTTATCTCGAAAAGCAAAAGCAGACTCCTCTTGCTCAAGGCCCTCTTTAACTTCAGCCACAGAGTCAAGCTTGACGCCTCTGTCCGAGCCCAAGAAGTTAACATTCACCTTGCCGATGGCCGCTACAGTTTCAAACTCACCTGAAGCTCGCACAGTCGTTTCGTTGCTTGAGTTTTCAAGCTTTCCGACCGGAACGTCCTTTGATGTATTTCGAATTTTATCGGCAATTTGCAGCAATGAGATCTGACGGTCCTGCAATTTGTCTTTATCAACAAGCACCTGAATTTCACGTTTGCGACCACCAATGATGTTAACGAGTCCCACGCCAGGTATTGTTTCAAACTGCGTCTTGATCGTCTGATCGACGACATCAAAAAGCTGAGCGGGCTTCATATTTCCCGTCACGGCCAATTGTACCACTGCCTGATCGGCAGGGTCAAAGCGACGCACAATAGGGTCTTTCATATCTGTCGGAAGCTTGGAGCGAATGTTCCCCAAACGCTGACGAATCTGTTGCTCCGCATCTTTGACATCAGTTCCGATTTTGAACATCAAAGTTACATAAGAAATGCCATCCGCATTTTGCGAATAGAGTTTATCCAAACCCGAAAGACTTCCCATCTCGTCTTCAATAATTTTAGAAACGAGTTTCTCCATGTCTTTCGGAGAAGCTCCAGGATAAAAGTTCTGAATAAAGATTGTCGGAAATGTCACATCCGGAAACAAATCCACGCTCATTTTATTCATTGAAATGAGTCCAAGAATGAGCATCAAGCTCACAATACATGTAATAAAAATAGGCCTTTTAATTGAGAGTGCTGCGAGATTCATTTGTCACCTACCTTAACGAAAAGGCGTCCTTGGACTTCGAGCTTTCTTTGTTCTACTTTGAGTTTTGAGAGTGTGAGCTCTGCCTCGGCCGCATCTTGCTCTGCCGTGATTACCTGAGAGGTAATACTACGGCCTTTTGAAAGCTTGTCTCTTTCGGCGGCAGCCTTGTCAGTTTGAACACGACTTATTTTGGCTGCGAGTTCAATTTTTTTCGAGAGCTCAGAATAGCGCCGCTGAATTTCAGACCAAGTTGATTCGCTCTCTAATAGCTTTCGCTCTTGCCTTAAAGCCGCAGCTAAGGCATCTTTTTTTGCGGCATTGCGATTGGCATTTTTCACATCTCCGTCCAGCAACCATGTTAACTGAAGGGCCACATAAGCTGTGGGCTTATCTGTTTTTGTCGCCTGGTTAAATCCCGAAGTCACACCTTCTCCGTAAACATACGCGTTCGTTTGATAAGAACCCGAAAGCGACAAGTCCGGCTTCATGCTTTCGACGACTTCATCGGCTACGAGCGCTTTGGCTTTACTCTCGATAACACTAAGGTATGAGTCCAAGCGCAAGACACGCCCGGTTTTTTGGCCGCCCAGATAGCTCGTAAGATCTCGACGCGAATTCATATCTCCTTTGAGTTCAGGCAATGAATCGCCTTTTTTAAGCTCAAGAATATCAATCACTTTTTGTTGCGCCGCCTTTAAATCATCCTGGGACATCACAAGCTGCAGCTCTCTTGTTGCAAGCAACCCTTGAGCATTCAGAACGTCAGCCTTATCACCTATACCGTTACCATACCTTTGCTTAACCCAGGTCTCGATTCTTTTTGCCCGCTCCAAACTTGAACTTCGCAGCTCGACTTCATTTTGCTGATAAATCAAATCCCAGTAAGCCGCTTCGGCATCAATCAAGAGCTGCTGAGCTTGCAAGTCATAGCCTTGTTGTTCAAGATCAGCTGTCAATTTTTGACGCTCAACTTTTTTACGTGTCCCAACACCAAAAGAATCTTTCCACAAGCTTTGAGAAAAGCTCAAGGCTGCAGCTCCAACACCAACCTGAGCAGCTCCGCCCGTTCCAGAGTTAGTGTAGTCTGTATTTATCTGCTGCGCCGTCGTCGAAACCTGCAATTGGGTGCCGCTGACAAATTTCTTAGCAAGTCCCAACGAATAAGACCTCACCTCATTGTGATTGATCAAGTAGGTCGGCGAGCTGGCCGTTGTTTTTTTGTCATCAAGATAGCTCCCTGACAAAGTCAATACAGGCGAGAGATCAATTTCTTGGCTTGTTTTTCGCCCTTCTGCGGCTTCCTTTGAAGCATCAAGCGCTTTAAGTCCGCCATGCTTTTGGGCGACAATTGCGAGATACTCATCCAAGCTCAAGGCGCGTGAGCTTTGAGCCATAGCTACCAGCAGGGCCGTCATCGAAATGAGGGTCCACCAAAATTCTTTTCGTTTTATCATAATGCTATTCCTTCTATAAAGACGGTAAAAATTTGATCTGAAATTTTAACGCTGTCCTCAGGGATACGAAAAAGTTTTTTCTCCCACGGTCCGTGACAACGAGTCGAAATGAAAACCATATCGATGGCGTGAACCATCGACAAAAAATGAAATTGAAGATTGAGATCAGAGCGAATAATTTTTCGGTCTCTAGCAACTTCAAAAACCGAAACAATTTGCTCTCCAAGGCTATGAAAAACTTCTTCCCACACCTCTCTGGCATGCGGGAGACCCTCGAGAGTCTCTCTCTGCATCAGCATCATCATTTCAGGGTTTGACACTTGCATTCGAACCATATTTTCGATGATGGTTCGCATCTTTTTGAAAAACAGTTCTCGATCTAATCCCACCATGTCGGCGTCTTCAATCAGAGCTTTGATTTCTTTTTGAGCCTTCGTTGCAAACTCAACAAAAAGCGTTTTATAAAGACCTTCTTTGCCTCCGAAATAATAGCTTATAAGACTCAGATTGAGTCCCGCCGCCTTGGCAATTTCGCGAGTGCTCGTGCCTTCAAGACCAAAACGTGCAAAAAGCCCCGTGGCACAATCCTTAATTTTACAACGAGCATCGTTGTCAGTTTTGGGATCAAGTTTGGCCGCACTGGGAGCTTCGGGCTGCTTTTTATCGAAAAGGCCTTTAATCTTCATGCTCTTATCCTAATTCAAACGATTGATTAAAACAATGTTTTTAAATCAATCGTTTGAATTTAACAATCTAGGCCTGTTTTTAGGGGGTTAGCCGAGCTGCATTGCATACTGTTTATATCCTGACAAAACTTATGTTGAATCTGGGCGTAGGTCCTAGTTCAATGCCTTCATGCAGACTCACCGGGGGGATCATGAGTTCTACAAAAAACGGGATTGCTAATTTTGAGGCCGCCAAACAAATGGTCGCAAAGCCATCTCGGCAAAAGAGCTTTCTGCTTTTGACCCTTCTGGCGGGGCTTCTAGCTCTCCCTCAAGCGCAAGCAAAAAACTCCCTCGAAGAGCTGCAAGCTCAACTGCTGCCAACGGCGACGGACGCAACTGGCTCATCTGATGAGGGCCCAAACGAGTACTTTACTTTCGATGAGACAAAACCGAACACTGCATTAGGTGCAACCGGCTTTAGCCCGCCCGCAACCTTGGCTCGTCAAATAGCCGCAAACGCCGGCCTTAGCACCACGGCTATCGCGCTCACTCGTTGGTTAAAACATGACTCTGCACCACCAGTGCCGACAGAAAAATACAATCGCAAATTTCATTTTGGAACTTGGATCAACGACCCCACTGACGCAACTTGCTTTAACAGCCGAGCAAAAGTTTTAATTCGCGATTCAAAAACTCAAGTTGTCTTCAAGCCTAATAATAAGTGCGTTGTTGATACGGGAACATGGGATGACCCCTACACTGGCAACCGATTTTTTTCGACAAAGGATATTCAGATCGACCATGTTGTGCCTCTTCGTCATGCTTACCAAGCCGGCGCATGGAAGTGGAACTATAAAAGTCGCTGCATTTATGGAAACTTCATGGCCAACAATTATCATTTGCTCTCTGTGAGTGGGCACGAAAACATGTCTAAGGGAGACAAATCTCCTGACTCATACATCCCTCCCAATCGCAAAGTGACCTGCACATACGTACAAGCTTGGTTGCAAATAAAATTGGCTTGGGGTCTTGTGATGTTTCCAAAAGAAGCTTCTGCCATACAAGACATCATAAAGAGTAACAATTGTGACTCTTCACAATTTTCGATGGATAGAATAGAGCTCGCTCGACAGCGAAAAGCGATGACTGAAGCTATTCAAATCTGCAACAAAGCTCCTACCACAACAACAGTGGGCACGGCTATATCCTCGTCTCCGAGCTTTCCTTCAGTGGCTTACTAAGATCAAAACTTGTATTTAAAAATTGCTAGAGTGCTGCGAGCAGCTCATCCATATTAAGTGGCCGAGAGACAGTGATTGTTCCAACTGATTTTCCAGATGGATCTGTCAATGCTCGCGAGGCCATTTCGACTTCAACAACCTTGCCATCTTTGGCAATCATTTGAGCCTGAATCACTTTGTGAAAACCATGATTTAAAATCGTTTGAATTCCGGCTTCGGCCTTTTTGTGATTTTCTTTTGGATAAAGATCAAAGATCGTTTTTCCAATAAGTTCGCCATAAGGATAACCCAAGAGTGTGTGTAAGATTTCATTGGCCATTTGGATTACACCCTTCGGGTTCACTGAGTGCATCATAAATGGAGACTTCTCAAAAAAGGATTCATAAAGATATAGCTCGGATTTCATCGAGTCGAGCTGAGCCCCTGGCACTTGCAAAGTTGCTGGCATTTGCGAGTGAGACTTTTCCGCTGTTGGTTTATCAGTCGGCTTAAAGACGAACGTTGGTAAAATATCTTTAGCAGTAATATGACCAATAACTACACCCTGGTTGTCGATCACAAAAACACGGTTACCGACAGCCGTCATAATTTTTTTAACTATCTCGGAAAACTCTTCGTCTTGATGAATCAACTGCATCGGCTCAAAACAATCCCGATAAAAAATCAGTGCTTGCTTGTCTGGTTGATTTTGAGAGCGCAAAAAAATTCTTACCAAATTGCCTTCGGTCAGCACACCCTGGTAACGATCGTCAGCCGCCTTGACTGTCACAAAACCAGAGGGATGTGTCTTTAAAAAATCAATAGCTTCTACAACAGTCTGATCAAACGAAATCGACGGAGTCCCCTGGATCATAAGGTCTTTGGCCTGAAACATTTTACTCCCACCACACTAAATTCAATAAATACGGCGCACCACTGTCTATGTTAAAATAAGTTAGCCGCTTATAAGAGGCTTGTCCAAACAGCACAACGCAAGCTGACCCAAGGTCCAGTGGCATTACTTCGTTTTAGTCTCTCTGCAAAATACAATTTAATGCTTGGTGTAATTAACCAACTGCTGAAGCTCTATGCTCAAAATTCGAAACCGACCGCTTTGCACGGAATCTAGTTCTATAAATTTAATACCCAAAGAGCCCTCTTTGGTTCGATGCTTTATCTGGCCGTACACTGCGAACTCTTTTCCTTTCAGCCAAATTAATCGAGCTTTGATCAGAGAGCTTTTATTTGGCAATCCCCGCCCCGCCCAACGCACCTTAACCCCCGTTGCACTAAAGTCAGTGATCCGAAGCTGGGTTTTTACCGCTACGCCATCGACCGAGGTGACGACGAGATACAGGTTAATACTCTCGGGCACAGAAACTCTATAAGCGTCTCTTCTATTCAGGCGGAAAAACTCAGTCGAATTCATGATCCGCCACAGTCCACTAGCCAACTTAATTACTTTTGTTCGCAAAAAATAGCGCTCTCGACCCGAATAAAAAAAGACAACCACGGTTCGCTGCTTTGAGCCTCCAAATGCCTTTTCGTTAGCAAGACCATCGAGGTTCGCCCCCTCTTTCGACACTTCTAAGCCACGAAACGAGGCCAAAGATCCGTCTGTCAATTTCAGTACAATAGGAGACTTTTGAAGAACTAATTTTGAAAAAATTTTTCTTCGATCTAGTAAAGAAATTATGCGTTCAAACGGATTTTTAATGCCCACTCTCACAACGCTATCCGACCAACAAATAAAACTCAAGTTAAGAGAGTTCAGAGCATCGACGTAAACACTAGACAAATCATTTTTTTTTGCCTGTAATGCTGAGCAATCAAAGTAGTTCTATCTTTCTTTGTTATTAAATTAAGAAGAATAAAGACTAAAAATTTTAGAGGAGAGACCATGGTTGAAATCGAAGTTCCCATCGAAAAGGTTCAAGAAGACATTCACCATGCCGCCACACATGGGCAACATTCGTCTCAAGACTCAAATCGCCTTATGATGGCGGGGGCACTGATCTCTGCCATATTGGCTGTTTTTGCCGCGATCAGTGCTTTGAAAGCCGGGCATTTTGCCAATGAAGCCATGATACTTCAAATTCAAAGCTCAGACCAATGGAGCTTCTATCAAGCCAAAGGGATCAAAGCTTCTATCACCGAACTCAAAGTCGCAACCGAATCTGATTCAAAGAAACGCGAGCTGTTCGCCGAGAAGCTCAATAAGTACAAAGAAGAGCAAGAAGAAATCAAAAAAGAAGCTGAACTTAAGCATCACGAGAGCGAACACTTACTTGCAAGACATGAAAAACTTGCCATGGCAGTGACTTTTTTTCAAATCGCCATCGCTATGACAGCAATCTCGGTTTTAACTAGAAAAACACCCTTTCTATTTATTTCAGGAGCCCTCGGCGTTATGGGAGTTTTAGGCCTTATACAGGGGCTTTTTCTGAGCTAGCCGAGCTTTTTTTACATAGTCGATCACAATCTATTCACAATCTGCTTATAAGTTGAACGGACCGAAGGAGATATTGCCCTCGGTCATTCATTTTTTAGTTCGCCTTGCTATCGACAAATTTCAACTGGCACGATAAAACATTTGCGAATGATTTAGATCGCAAACAACCTCTTCTAAAAAAACAAGGCGGCATTGTGAAAAGTAACTTCAAAACTTCGGCATCCATCAGCGCATTTATTCTTCTCGCGCTCTTTTCACGATTGAGCCTTGCCGATGCCGGCTGGATCCAAAGAATTCACCCTCTCAATGATGCCGTTATGGTTGCGACACCCGACAATCAGCACGACATGATTATCAAAACTTTACTAAACGCCAAAAAATCAATTTTCATGTCAATGTATCACCTGACAGATCCAGCAGTGATTCAAGCTTTGATCGATGTCAGAGCTCGCGGCCTTTCGGTTCAAGTTTTATTGGACAGCTCAAGTCTGCAAAACCCTAAATACAAAACTATCTTTGATCAATTGGCTGCTAAGCAGGTTGTTGTCACTGCCACCTCATCACAATTTGCGATCACGCACAGCAAAGCTTTTGTCGTCGATGAAAAAGTGGCCTTTGTTTCTAGTATGAATCTTGTAGGACATTTTCAAGAGATGAGAGACTTCGGAATTTTCACGATGGATGCTGATATTATTCGCGAGATCCTTGTTGTGTTTAAAGCCGATGTAGAAAATGCAAAAAACAACACAATGATTACACCCGCCCTCAGCAATCCCAACTTGGTTTGGAGCCCTGTCAATGCTGAGCAAAAACTAGCGGATCTCATTGATTCAGCCAGAAGCAATATCAACCTTGTCGTAGAAAACTTGGGCCAAACAACGGTAATCAAAGATGCTCTGACGAGAGCGCTCAGCAGAAAAGTGACTGTTCGTGTGATCGTTCCTAAATGTGACCTCAACCCAAATCCGTATTATAACTTCCCGGCGCTTTATGATTTGGCCACGGCTGGCGCTCAAAGCCGCTTGACTGCGGAGCCAAGTACAGCGGCGACGCCTTATATGCATGCAAAAGCTATTATAATTGACCACAAAATCGCTTTTGTTGGCTCACAAAACTTTTCGTTCACATCGCTTACCAAAGCTCGCGAATTAGGAATTATCTTTGCCAATCAACAGGCGATTAAAAATCTTGAGACTTATTTTGAAAAAGACTGGAATGCAGCTCTGCCATTGCCTGCAACAGCTCCAACAACTTGCCCAAAACTGCCGTAAGCATTTGTTAGCAAACTGAGAGTCTGGTTTGAAAGCCTTTAATCACCCCCTACCTTATCATGAATTTGAATTTGTTGTGATGAGGTCACGGGGCCCTGGCGGACAAAATGTCAACAAAACCAACTCGGCTGTGCAACTCCGCTGGAACATATGGAACTCCACAAGCCTGCCGCCAGAACTGCAATCCATTCTACTACAAAAACTTGGATCACAGCTCACCTCCGAAGGGGAGTTGCTGATTCGCAGTGAAGGCTCCAGAGATCAAGATGCAAATAAGAAAGCGTGTCTTGAAAAGCTTTTATCTCTTCTTGAAAAGGCTCTTTTTGTTCCGAAAAAACGTTTCAAGACAAAGCCCACCCGCTCATCGCAAAGAAAACGCCTTGATTCTAAATCCAAACGCTCTGAAGTAAAAAAACTTCGCGGGCGCCCCACTGATTAGTTCACCGAAATTAACTATTGATTGAAATGATATAGGTGCTCGCTTGAAAACAAAAATCGAAAGCTCTGCCAACGCTGTCTTTAAAAAATTTCTGTCTTTGACGACCTCAAAGGGCCTTAAGACCGAAGGTCTTTTTATTCTCTGCGGTGAAAAACTCATCCACGAATTTCTGCAAAAGCCACATCTCGAAATCAACGCTGAAATCATTCCTGAGGGCGGCTATGCAATATCAAACGCAAAGTCGGTTTTTGAAATGAGTCGCACGCTTTTTAACGAGCTTGATTCGCAGGGCACCCACTTTAATTTGCTGATCTTAGCGCAGCCGTCTATTTTATCTTTTGACCCTGGGTCTGAACCTCAAGGCCTTGAAGTTATCTGCCCACTTGGCGATCCCGGCAATCTGGGCGCGATAGTACGCTCAGCCGAAGCCTTTGGCGCAAGCCGAGTCATATTGACCCAAGAGGCGGCCAATCCCTTTTTGCCAAAATCTGTGAAAGCAGCCGCCGGGAGCATCTTGCGTATGCCGCTTTGCCGCGCAGGATCGCTCAAGGAACTGAGCTCAAATCTCATCGTTTTAGACCAAGGCGGAACCTTTATCGAAGACTTTCAATGGCCCAAAAACTGCCGCCTGCTCGTAGGCGAAGAGGGCCCGGGACTCAGCAGATTGAATAGTGGATTGAAATTTAAACAAATTCTTTCGATAAAAACTGAAGGCGTGGAGTCCTTAAACGCGGTGGTAGCCGCCAGCCTAGCATTTCACGATTACGCCCAAAAAACGCGCTAATTTTAGTGCCAGCCGCCAAATAAACCAAAAAAAGATGGCAATCTCAACGCCCTCGTGGTCTATCTGAGCCCCTAACGAGTTCGTGTTCTTGAGAGCCCAAAGCTGTCCGCACTGTATGTAAACTGTTTGTTTGGTTGAATGCTGCTGATCCTGTTCTGTCTCTTTTAAGGCCCTACGAGTTGCTAACACTCATGCCATAAGGAGGCAAAATATGGGTAAAAAACTATACGTCGGAAATCTATCTTATTCAGTAGATTCAGGATCTCTTCAAGACCTGTTCTCTCAATACGGTAACGTAGAATCAGCTAACGTGATCACTGATCGCGAAACTGGACGCAGCAAAGGTTTCGGATTTGTTGAAATGGGTTCAGATGATGAAGCCAATGAAGCAATCAACAAGTTGAACGGCCAAGAAATGGGCGGACGACAAATCAACGTTTCTGAAGCTAAACCACAAGCTCCACGCACTGGTGGCGGCGGCGGACGTGGCGGCGGTTTCGGTGGTGGACGCGGCGGTGGCGGCGGCTTCGGCGGCGGCGGTCGCGGTGGTGGCCGAGATCGTTATTAATTTTTGGACATTATTATAAATGTCTAAAGAAGATCTCATCCAAATCGAAGGTAAAATTGCCAACATTTCAGGCGGCGGACAGTACAATGTCCTCCTTGAAAATGGTGTCGCGATCTCTGCCAAACTTTGCGGAAAAATGAAGAAATTCAAAATCCGCATCGTCGTCGGTGACCGCGTAACTGTGTCAGTCAGTCCTTACGACAGCTCACATGGTTTGATCACGCTAAGACATAAGGTCTAACATAAAGTTTAACTTTAAGTTCTAGCGCTGTTTCTACAAATAATTTCGATTTTAAACCCAGTGTGAAAACACTGGGTTTTTTATTTTTAATTCGATTAAACTACTGCCGAAACGGCATATCAGGAAAGCGCTCAGGAGAGGCTTCGTGGTTTCGGCGCAATTCGCGATTTCCATAAGCAACCATCAACGACACTCTAAGGATCTCATCCTGAGTAAATATCCCTGCGCCCTTTAGCAGTCTTAGCAACTTCTGTTGGTAGGCTACAGAGCCTGTTCGCCAAAATAGCTCTGCCACCTGCGCAACAAGATCTTCCCTCTGCAAATCAAGACTGCGCAATAAATCAGGCTTAAATCCTTCGGGAGACGAATTCATAATAACCAGCGACTGAAAAGCGCCTTCATCACCTGCGAGTCGCTCCATAAAAAACTCGTCTTCTCTCTTCAAAATAGGCTGCGTCCCGCCAAGATAGAGATCTTCAACTGCGCTCTCAAACAGGATCCGTTCCGTATCTGTCTCTTTTTTGCTGTCACCAATCGAGGCTGGCAAACGAGCATTAACTTTTTGTTCGAGCTGCATTGACTTACTAAACACTGAAGTTTCGATTCGTAGTGGCGCATGCGCAGGTATTTGCTGAGGGGGAATCTCCTCACTCAGAACGATGACAGCTTCTCTTTTAAGACAATAGATGAGGCAGAAACTTATGAACAAATAAAGATAGCACAATCTAACCAATGGTTGATTCATTGAATAGGGTAATTGCAAAAGCGAATCCTAGTCAAAATCTCAGCCGACGGCGCTAACGTTCAGAAGGCATCAGCTTAGGCGTCAAAGATCTATTCACCTGTCGAAGATCTCGATTACACCTACATCAAATCTAGGTGGCATCGATGTGATGCCATTGTGACATGGCTAGAGTTGACATCATCCTCTAGAATTACGACAATTTTAAGATCGATGATTCATCTGGACCTAAAGAAAAAATTTGATCTGTGGGTGGGAGGCTTAGGCATCGCCCTGATCTATTATCCTGTTCGACTCGTTGGCCTACTGCTAAAACGCAACCATAGCTTAGACAAACCTAAGCACCTCGCTGTTATCAAGATCTTGGGCGGTGGCAGCCTGCTCATGATTTATCCAGTTTTGGTGAGTTTTCGTGAAAAATACCCTCAAGCCAAAATCACTTTGATTTGTGGTCGATCGATTCAAAGCTTTGCGCAGATGTATAAAATCTTTGATCATATTCATGTGATTGATGACAGAAGCGCGTTGGGTTTTCTTGCGAGCGGCCTGCAAGCATTTCTAATCTTACTAAAAAATATAGATGTCAGTCTTGATTTAGAAATACACTCTCGTATCACCACCCTACTTACCACCATGTCATTAGTTAAAAATCGAGTCGGCCTCATTGACAACTCTTCGCTTTGGCGAAAACGAATTTATACTCATGGCATTTTTGTTTCGTCATCAGGCTCTATGTCTGCGGCTTACGATGCAGCTGCGCCTTTGTTTGGTATTCATAATCTTCGGCTTTCAGCTATCCGAGAGAAGTTTATTCAACAGATCACGAAAGAGAATTTGCCGCCATCCCTGGGCAGCTCGGACCGCAATAAATTGAAGTCTTTTATCGCTATTGGTATGGGATGTTCTGATTTGGCATTTGAGCGACAGATGAATCCCCGCGATTGGAAACAACTTCTTGGGCTTATCAAAGTGCAAAACCCAGATGTCCAATTTGTTTTTCTTGGAGGTCCTGCCGACCGGCATTTGACCCAAACTATCTTGGCACAAGAGCCAGAACTTTTGGCCTCGAGTCTAGATCTGTGTGGCGAAGTGAGCCTTGCTGTTTCGCTTAAATTGCTGCATCAAAGCGCTCTGTTTATTGGAATTGATTCTGCGTTGATTCATTTGGCTCGAACAATTGGGACTCCTTCTGTCAGTTTTTGGGGGCCAACATCACCGGACTCTTTGCTGCGTGATTGGCCTCAGCAGGAGCTGAGAATATTTTCTCGACTTCACTGTTCACCTTGCGTGCATCAAACAGAGGTTCCGCCTTGCGGTGGAAAAAATGTGTGCATGAATCATACATCGAAGTTTTCAGAAATTGTGGATTTTGCGCGCAAGTCGCTGGAGCAAGACAAGCAAAAACTAACGTCTGTTCCGTCAGGTGTGCGAACGACGTGGAGTTTCACGCCTGACAATGAGTCCACTCAAGCATTGACCTATGAGGTGACGTAGCAATGAACCCGACTAAAAATAAAATTCAGATTTTTTTATTTTTTCTATGTTTTTTCTTTATAGGCATTCGCACCTACTATGTTCCTATTGACGATACCGGCAGCGGCAGATCATCGATCGACGGCGATGGCTACAGCGATATAAATACCCTGTCAGCTGTTCGCTACTTTCATGACTACGGTTTTTTAGACTCACACTTTCGCCCAATGCACACCTACACTACGCCCGATACAAAGG
>CANCBY010000016.1 GCA_947374445.1 Pseudobdellovibrionaceae bacterium | reverse complement strand
GGCTGATCGAGCATCACACGGTGAGAAGCCCCTTCGACAATGGCGGTCTGCAAAGGTTTGTCGATAGCCTCAAGCTCTTGCACAAGACTGCAATATTTTTTATCGAGCTCACCGGCCATCCAAAGATTTTGAATTTTAAAAATTTCTTCGTTTTTACGAAAGTCTTTTTGATTGGCTAGCGACCAATGCGTGAGGGCTTTTGCTAAAATTCCTGAATCAAAATCACAGCCCTTGCGTGCAGGCTCAGATTTAGAATCAGTAAATACAGCTTGTGCATTCCACTCTTTGACCACGCGGTCAAAGTCCACCGTCTGAAAACGCTGCGACCAACGAAGATCGCCGTCTTTGCGCGCGATTTTTTCAGAATCCGAACACAAACCTGGGTTGGTCGAAAGATACACAGCTCCCGCCCAAGCCTTTGGGTTTTGAGCCACCGAGTGAAGAGCCAAGCGGCCGCCTTGCGAGTAACCAAGGATGACTTTCTTTTTATTTGGAAAATTTTTGTGAGCCCAAAGATTGAAGTTTTCGCCCCAACGATCAAACCCCACATCAGGAGTGAGGCCGCGCAGATTAGTGTAGTCCACTGGCACGATCTGATAGCCGGTGTTCAGTTCTGCAAAGCCCGCCTGCAGGGCTTCGAAGTCCTGAGGCATTCCTAAAAATCCGTGCAGAGCTAAAATCACACCCATATCTGGACTCTCATTTCTGAAGTCGTTGCCAGAACTGATCGGACTCTGCGCCCGAAGGCTTAAGCTCAATCACCACATTTTTCGGAAGCGTAGACATATTTTCAGGAATGTCAGTCCATCGCTGATAGTCCCAACCCCACATCTCGGCCCACTTTTCAAAAGTGATCTGATGCGAATTGATGAAAGCTTCATTTTGGAAAATATTTTTGAAAATCTGCCCGCCCTGATTGTTGATAATCAAAATTCGTCGCGAAACTGTCTCTGAAAGAGATTTTGTGATCCAAAGCGAGGCCAAATCATACATCGCAGTCAAATCGCCAATCACGGCCCATGATTCAGTTGAGCTGCTCTCCGAGTCTCCCTCTGAGCCTTCTGACCAGCCCAAGAAAGTAGAAATCTGGCCATCAATGCCGTTGGCTCCGCGATTGGCCTCGAGGTCATTGTAATGTGTCTCAACTTGCGCCACTAAATCCCACTCACGAATAGGCAAACTGTTCCCCAAATAAATCGAATGACCCACAAGTTTCTGAGAAATATTTTTGAGCAAGGAAGCCTCTGAACGCGGAAGTTCTTTAAGCAACCGCTGCTTTTGTTCCTCGGCCCGAGCATCAAGCTCATAGACACTTGCCAGCTCGGCTGGACTGAGCGGTGCTACCTGAAACAGATGCATGTGCTGCAAACCGATAGTGTGATGAACTCGCCGACTGAGCCCCGTCCATTCCTCGGCAGAGACCGAGTACACGGGCAGATGCATGTATTTGCCTTCAAGGTCTCGCCAAAATCTCAAAGTGGGAACACTCCCCAGACGTAAAACTGTTTCGCAAATTTTATTTTCAAAGCAATGACTGATCACCACATCTACGTTCGAGAGCAATCGGCCACGCAACCGAGGCTCCCCGCGAAGACCCGAAATAGCTTCGGCGTAAATCGGTGCATTCAGGTTTTGTAAAAACTGAATCACCGACTCGCGGTCTTTTTTTCTGATCGAGCCCACAATCACAAAAGGCTTGTGCACCTTTCGCACATGCGAGGGCACCAGACCAAGCTCGAGCGTGGTCGCAACTTCAGGAGAAAGTTTTGGAGTTAAATCTAAATTTAAAATCTCAGCATCGATCAGAGGTTCGTCAAAGCATACATTGATTTGCAAAGGCTGTTTTTGGCTCCAGCTTTCTAGCGGCAATTGATCGTCGACAGACTCTACATCCCAAGTGGTTTGCACGTAATGCGAAAAAATTCCCATTTGCTCGATGGACTGCGGTGCACCTGACCCGCGATAGACTCTAGGTCTGTCAGCCGTGAGCAAAAGCAATGGCAAGCCTGCATATGTTGCTTCAACCGCTGCAGGTAAAAGTTCGGCCACTGCTGTGCCAGAGGTTGTCACCACAGCCACCGGAGCACCGAGTGCTTTGATTCGCCCCAAAGCAAAAAACGAAGCGCTCCGTTCTTCAAAAAAATGATGAAGTTTTACTCCTGATGATTTTGCGAGTAAAAAAACCAAGGGAGAATTTCTGGCGCCTGCACAAACGCAGAATTCTTTCACCCCAAGCGACTGACACGCTTTTAGCACTCGGGTCGCAAGCAAGATATTTTCTGTGACTTTGGGCTTTAAACTCATGCTGAAGGATGTCTCACATTCCGAGGGATTTGAAAACAGCTTCTCGTTTTTGTTGAAGCTCGGTCCATTCACGCTGCAACTCGCTCTCGGCGACCACGCCACCGCCGCTGCCGATTTTGAGACCTTGTGCATTCCACTCTACATTGCGAATAGCCACTAAAGCGATGGCCTCATCCGGCGAAAGCTGAAACAAAATCGGCCCGCCAAAAATTCCGCGATCACTCTGCCCCGGGTGCTCAGCCATCCATTGGTAACCTGCGGTTCGCGGCGAGACTCCCAAGGCTGGAGTTGGATGCAAAACATTTAAGAGCTCCAAGACATGAAGCAGAGGCTTTGCTGCGTTCAACTGCAATTCGATCTGAGTTTTTAAATGAAACAAGGTCGGAAGCTCAATGGTCTCAAGCGAGCCCGTCTGCACCGAACCAAAACGTCCCAACTGGGAAACAATATCTTCAACCACCAGGCGGTGCTCGTGGGTCTCTTTGGGGTCTTCCGACAACTGAAGACGGTGGGCCACCTCGGACTTGGGTAAAGTTCCCGCCAAGGCCATGGTGGTTACAGAAAGACCTTTTTTATGGAACAACACCTCAGGTGTTGCTCCCAGAATGCCATCAGTGCCATTCCAAAAACCATAGAGATAAAGCCTTTGCGACGGAAGCTCCAGGAGCTTAAGAATCCACGCCGCCTTCTGCGCCTGCGACAGCGACTCTCCTGGTCTGAAGTTTTTTCGTGCAAAAACTACCGGCACCGCTTTTTTGAGGGCACCGCCCCGAATTCTTTGCTGAATGTCAGAGAAGGCTTTTTCATAATCCGCCATGAGGGGCTTATCCCAATCGCTGGCCTTCATTAATGCGGCCGCACCCGGCACAGACCCCGAGTTCGTTCTCAGAAAGTCCTCCAGAACAGTTTTAAGCTGGTTTCGGCTGACAAAACGAGGTTTGGAGCCCGCCAAATAGGGCACCGCCCGCGACTCAAAAAAAGGCTGAAGAGCCACATTGAACGAACCTGATGGCGCTTCAGAACTAGCTTCTGATCTGGCCCATGGCCCCTCGAACAAAAGGCACTGCCCGTCAGCCCCCCCGAAAAAGGCCCCGGCCTGCAAAAAGTTTGAAATCTCAGTTTGCGTCATGTAGTTTGCGTCCTCGTTGTTCGATACTTTGTTAAAGTGACATTAAGATAGTCCCAAGACAACGACAACTGGATAGGATTTTTTACGAAAAACTCAGAGACCACCCATTCAAATCAAAAGTTGGCTTCGACCGCCGAAACTGAAAAGACAGCCAAAAAGAAATCTCCTCTCGTTCACACTGTGACAGTTGGCGGTGTCACCATCGGCGGCCCTGAATTCACGGTGATCGCGGGGCCTTGCTCTATCGAGAGCAAATCTCAATTTCTTGAAACCGCTTTGAGCGTGAAAAAATCAGGCGCGAGCCTTTTGCGAGGTGGCATTTGGAAACTCCGAACAAATCCAAAAGCTTTTCAAGGCTTGGGCTCTGAAGCCTTGGGCCTTGTGCATGAAGTGTTGAACGAAACCGGCATGAGCTTGGTTTCTGAAATCACCGATCCCCGCCAAGTCGAAACTTTGGTAGATCAAGTCTCGATGTTTCAAGTCGGCGCTCGCAACATGCATAACTATGCGCTGTTAAAAGAACTCGGCCAAACTCGCGTACCTGTGATGCTCAAACGTAATTTTTCGGCCACCATCGAAGAGTGGATCAAAGCGGCCGAATACATCTCAGCTGGCGGAAACGATAAAATCATTCTTTGTGAGCGCGGGATTCGCACTTTTGAAACAGCGACTCGTTTCACTTTTGATATTAATGCTGTGGTTTTTGCTAAAGCGCGTACTTCTTACCCTGTTTTGGTAGACCCTTCGCACGCGGTAGGCATTCGTGAGTTTGTTCCAAAGCTTGTATTGGCTTCTGCTGCGGCAGGTGCTGATGGAGTGATTGTTGAGGTTCATCCTCGTCCTGAAGAAGCTCTTTCTGATGGCCAGCAATCGCTAACTTTGAACGATTTCAAAGAAATGATGACTCAACTTGAAGCAATTCTTGGTGCGCTCAATAGACCACTCAATAAACTCACGTGAATAAAAATATGAATATGAACACCTCTTCACAGCAGCAGCGTGACCCTGAAAAAATTAGATCGATGTTTTCAAAAGTGGCGGCCAATTATGATCGCGCAAACTCTGTGCTTTCAATGGGCGTCCATCATCTCTGGCGCAAAAAATTGGTACAAATTTCTGGTGCAAAAGCTGGCGACTCTGTCCTTGATTGCGCAACGGGCACTGGGGATTTAGCAATCGAGTTCAAAAGTAAAGTTGGCGCTGGAAGAGTTGTCGGCACTGATTTTTGTCTTGAGATGCTCATTCCCGCTCCTGCCAAAGCCAAAGCTCATGGCTTTGATATTGAGTTCAAACAGGCTGATGCAATGAATCTTCAGTTTGCCAATCAAGAATTTGATCTGGTGAGTATCTCATTTGGTATCCGCAACGTGGCAAACCCAGCCCAAGCCCTCAAAGAAATGGCTCGAGTGACAAAGCCAGGGGGCCGCGTCATGGTTTTGGAATTTGGCCAAGTGAGTCTTCCGGGTTTTGCTTCGATTTACAATTTTTATTCAAACCATGTTCTGCCAATCATCGGCGGATGGGTGACCGGCGAGCGTGAGGCCTATAAATATCTGCAAGAGTCTTCGGCAGAGTTTCCATGCCGCGAAAATTTTGTCGATTTGATGAAGTCCACAGGTGCTTTCACAAAATGTGAGTACACTTCTTTGACCGGCGGAATTGCCTATATTTACAAAGGTGTTGTAGGCTAATCTCAGATTATGGCTGCATCATCCACATTTCCAAAAATTCCCTCAGACTGGCTCGACCAATCTGAAATGATTAACAAGCAAAAACTTTTTGTCCGCCTATTGCAAAAACCAAAAGTGACTTCGGGGCGCGTTCTCTTTGTCGTGCACGGGCAAGGCGAACAGAGTGATCGCTACGAGCACTTTGCTTTTTACCTGCAACACTCGGTTGATGCGATCATCATGTTGGATCTTCCGGGGCACGGAAAATCATTAGGAGTTCGTGGTCATATTCAAAATTTTGATCAGTACTCGGATGCTTGTTTAACGGCGCTTCAATATGGAGTGGAGCAGCTCAAGACTGCGTTTGGCACAAACAAACTTGAGCTTCATTGGTTTGGCCACAGCTTGGGAGGCTTGATCACTCTTAGGACTTTGTTGAAAAAACAAGATCTGTCTCTAAAGAGTGTTACAACTTCGGCTCCGCTTTTAGGTTTGGCTTTTAATCCTCCAGCTTTAAAAAAATTCTTTGGAATACTGATCGAACCCCTTTTGGGCTCTTTGCCCTTAACCAACGAGTTAGATGCTAGAGATGTTTCTCACGACCCAAGTGTCGTTGAGGCTTACATCAATAATCCGCTAAATCACAGCAAAGTCACACCTCGCTTTTTTGTCTGCATGAATCGCGAGATGGAGCTACTAAAAGCACCCAGCTCGGAGTTTGCGTACAATCTGCTTTTGATCTCGCCTTTGGCCGATAGAATTGTCAGTTGGAAGTCTGGATTTCAATTTTTTGAGCGCCTGAAAATGAAAATCGGCACTAAAAAAGAGCTTCATACCTTTCCGAACTTTAGCCATGAAGCTTTTAATGAACTTGAAAAAAATCGTGCTTTTTTATGTCTTGAAAATTGGATTTTGAAGACATCTGGAATTCATTCATAAGTTTTAAAATTCATCTCATCACTGAGTGTGATAAGGAGTGACCATGAAACTAGTTTCTGTTTTTGCAACCACGCTGGCTGCTGTTTTAACTTTGTCGACACTGGCGTTCGCCGAATCCGAGCCGGACATTAAAAACTTACAATTCTCTATCCGCAAGCTCGACTCTTTGCAGGGCCTAGCAGTGCAGCTCACTCCTCCCGCTGGCCATCACTTCAATATGGAAGCCCCCACTAAATTGACTCTGAAATTGGATTCCACATCAAAAGAAGAGGCACTGAAAGCCGACATCGACAAAGCACCGGCAGCAATCAAGGCTTCATGGAACAAGAAAACAAAAACCTGTGAGATCACAGCTCAAGTTTATCTTTGTGATGATCAGAACAAGTACTGCGTGCCGCTCAAAAAGAATTTTTTGTGTGAGAAGCTCACTTATGACGACGTCAAATCAACAAATAACGACGAGCCTACAGGCGCCAACGCAAAAGCTGCCGCCAAAACCGAAAAAAAAAGCGCTGAAACTGACATCGACAAAATCTTCATCCTGAATGATTCAGCCAAAGCTTTTTCGCAGGCAAAGACTGAAAAAAAATTGGTCTTAATTGATTTTTTTGGTATCTGGTGCCCGCCGTGCAACATTCTCGATGAGTCTGTTTTTAACACGCCTCAATTTCAAAAATTCAGCAAAGACTATGTCTTTTTAAAACTCGATGCCGATGCTTCTATCTCTTGGGAGTTCAAGACTAAATACAACGTCAAAGGTTACCCGACTGTGATGCTCGTTAACGCGGATGCCGATGAAATCTCTCGTGTTGTTGGCAGTAGAAAGCCCAAAGCTTTTCTGCAAGAAATGAAGAACGCTTTAAAACTGAAATCAGTCTCGTTGACTGAGCGCCGTAAAAAAGCAGACAGCCAAAAAGATCCAGAATCCGCTTTTCAAGTCGCCGAACTTGCCTTTGGGCAAGAGGACTACTCTCAAGCCATGAAGTATTTTTTGATCGGGCAGAAAAAGGGAACTCTCAACGAAGAGCGAAAGCAAAAAATGCTTTCAACTCAGATAGCGCTTCTCGAAGATAGTAAAGACACCGCTACTCAGAAAAATTTTGCGGCTTTGCTTGAGAGCAGTCTTGAAATCTACCCCTACGGTGTTGAAGCACTTGAGCGCGCCGATAAATTAACAAAAGTCGCCGAAGAGCTTAAAGACGATAGCATGAAAAACAGAGCTCTCAATGCTCAGTTCAAAAACGTAGAGTACCTTTTAAAGAATCCTAAGTTGTATGCAGACGCTGAAATTACTGACGCAGATTTATACACCACTTTGGCTGACGTCTATGACAATCTCAAAGACGAGGCCAAAACAAAAGAGAGCTACACAAAAGCCTATGAAGCTTACACTCGCCAAATCAAAGATTTAAAATTAGACGAGGCCAAAGAACGTGGAAACAATCTTGAAAGAATTTACGCCCTCTACAAATCTGGCAAAGCTGATGAAGCCAATGTCATGTATGAGTCCATGCAGAAGCAATACCCTGAAGAATTCACATTTTATTACAGCCATGCCAAAGTGCTGAACGAGCAAGGCAAAACCGAGTTAGCACTTGGTAAAGCCGAGCAAGCTCTGAAATTTTCGTACGGAGACAATCAGTTGCGAGTAGTAAAATTGGTGGCAGATCTCAGATCTAAATCTGGCAAAAAGAAAGAAGCCTTGAGTCTTCTTGATGAGACCATCAAAAACTTCAAAGCGCCCGACGATACTAAAGTCAGAACACACAATTACTTGGCTAAGCTCAAAGAACTTCGGGTTAAGATTCAAGAGCAGTGAGTGAGGAGTAACCAGCATTAAATTTTATGAACATGTGTCGTTTCACTTTGGCTTGAACTCTAACTTCATCTATCCGATAGAACGACCGTGAGCCCGCAATTGTTTTATTGCTTCTTCCCAAGTCGGGGTTGCCTGAACTTCGAATTTAACTACAAATGATTTTTGGGCCATTTTACCAAAACTTTTCATTGCTTTAAGATGCCATCCGCTTCTGACGTAATCCTTCATCGAAGCTTCGTCCTCCCAAACAGTTAAAGTTCGCTGAACTAGTAACCCTTCGGACTTAATCGAAATCGAAATGAGACCCTTAGACTTGTCGGCTTGGACTTTGCTCCGAACTGCATGAGGGAGGAACAAAAACAAACTCCAAAAATTTTTAAGATTTAACTCTGTGACTGAAGCGATCATAGTTTTCTCCAAATATAGATTTTTTTCTAGGTCAAAAAAATATCAATCTCAATAACTGATCAAGCACGATCGAGACGACTCCACAAAATATGGTCGGCAATAACCATCGCGACCATTGCCTCAAGAACCGGAATCGCGCGCGGAACTATGCATGGATCGTGGCGACCCCGCTTGGCCACATCTAGAATTGAAGAAGTCGGCTTGAATGAAACCCTCAATATCAAATCCTCGCCGGTTGTAATGCCACCGCGAAGCCCGCCGTACTGATCTGCTTGAGCCTGAGCGCTCTGTGCATGAAACTCAGTTCCTCTTTGCGAGATCGCCTCGGTCCCTGCCCCGATCTCAAACCCTGAAGTGGCTCCCACCGACATCATCGCCGCGGCAAGATCTGCTTTCAGTTTATGAAACACTGGCTGACCAAGCCCTGGCGGAACACCTTTGACGACAATTTCAGCCTGGCCTCCCCAACTATCACCCTCTTTCTGGGCTTTTTTGAGAGCCTCAAATACTTCGAGATGTCTTGCCGCCGGAAATCGGGCAGAGTAGTCATCTGCATTTTGAACTTTACTGAAAAAACTTTCGCGCTCGGTAGTTGTAAGTAGGAACTCTCCAATTTGATTGGCAAAGCCGTAAATTTTGAGCGCGGGATTTGTCGCATGGATAAGCATCTTTGCGACGCTTCCGCCGATTACACGCGATACTGTTTCACGCCCCGAAGAGCGCCCCCCCCCTCGATGATCGGCGTGACCAAATTTTTGCTTCCACACATCGTCGGCATGGCCCGCTCGCGGTTGGTTTTTTATTTTGTCATAATCATTTGATTTGGCATCATGATTGCGAACAATAACAGCAATCGGAGTGCCGAGAGTTTTGTTTTCAAAAACACCACTCATTACTTCGGGAGTGTCTTGCTCTGCTCTTTGACTGACGACCGCATTTTGACCTGGGCGTCTGCGCTCTAGATCTGCGAGCAACAAATCATGATTCCATAAAACTCCGGCGGGGCATCCATCAATCACTGCGCCGAGCGCGATTCCATGGCTTTCACCAAAACTTGTCAGCCGAAAGTGAGTTCCAAAAGTATTTGCGCTCATATTCAGGCCTCCAATGCCAACGTAAAACTAAATGTAGTTTGCGAAAGATTTTTTTCAAACCAAATTTTTTCACCCATCGACTCTAAAATACCTTTGCAAATACTAAGTCCGAGGCCAGTACCTTTGCCAATTTCTTTGGTTGTGAAAAATGGCTGAAATAACTTTACTTGAACCTCTGCAGAAATCTTAGGACCTGAATTTTCAACAGATATAATTAATTTTTGATTATTTTGATGAAAAAGAATTCTCACAGCTCGACTAAAGCTCAATTGATACGGCTGATTTAACTCATCAAACGCATTATTTAATAAATTAATTAAAACTTGCGATATCAATGCAGGCTTTGCCTTAACAGATACTAGTGGAATCTCGCCTAGTTGAAAATCAATTCCAGAATTTTTAAACTTTTCAAAAGAAATGTTCATAACATCTTCGATTAAATCTTGCGCTCTGGCGGTGACGAATTCTTCGGCCTCGCCATTATGATGAGATACATATCGCATAGATTTTACGATGCGATGAATGCGATCAACAGCGGCCATTACTCGATGAAGCTTTTCGATAATAATTTCTTTTTTATCATGACTACTTTGTGCCAAACGAACTGTCTGCTCGACTAAGCCATTAATAATAGCTAATGGATTATTAATCTCATGCGCCACTCCACCAGCCATTTCACCAAGTGCTGCCATACGCGAGGCAAATTGCGATCTGGCCATCTCTTCGGCCACTCGCTGATTTGACTCTTTAACCTGTACCAATGACTTTTCTAAATCGACTTCATACTTATACTTAGAAAACATTTCACGGTAGTGACTGAAGGTGTATCGAAAGCAAAACAATTCAAACAACACAATCCCCAATGCCGCATAGATATATTCAGACTCCGAACTAAACAAGTAAGCTTGAATGAATGAACAAAAAATGCCTCCGAGTAATCCTGCCTGAAAGCTAATAGCTAAAAATGGAATATAAACCAAACTCAAGACCGAACTCAAAGTCAGACAAATCACAATAATAATTGCTAACAAAAACGCATTAGTTAAGATCGGAATCTGCAGAGACATAATAAAAAATGAAGAAGACCAGAGAAAGGTGTTAAGCACGATAGAGTAAAATACAAAATTAAAAACTTTTGTCTCCTCTATGGCTTTTTTAAGACCCAAGTATCCAATATAATTTCTAGCAATTGCATTGACAGCACAGAGTATCAGAAGGCCCGACAAAAGAGCTGCATACTTAGGCACATTGAATTTATACCAACTAAGTGCTAAGGCTAAAATTGCAATCTGAGGTGCTGCCGTGTTGCTCTTAAGAACCAGCTGCCAAAACAATCTTCTTTTAATTTCTAGTTTAAGCTGCTTTTCAAGCATGGAAACCCTGTCTGTTTCTCGCCAATCTACTAGCAACAGCGTCGCTTATCAATCTGATTTGAAAATATGAATTTTAAGAAATGATGTGCACATTCGGAATAGCTTAAGAAGATCTAATTGTAACAGCGGTGCTCGTCGCCCGAAGCTGTCCACCCAACGACAAACTATCAACAGCTGGATAAGCACCAAAAACATCGGCTTCACTCGCATTAAAATAAACTCGGACCATAATTGGATTACACTTAGAGTTTGTATATGTAGTGCTGAATGCTCTCGATTAGCTCAGTGCTTGCCAATGCTTTTGCTGGGCCAAAGCCTGAGCAAAAAACATCGCATCTCCAGAAACATACTGAGCACTCAAAGTTTGAGCAAACTCTCGCGCTCTAGAATCCTCTCGATAATTGAGATCAATGACAAGCCTCGGCTTAAAGCTTGAGGGAGGCAATTCAGCAACTGGAGAAGCCGCCCAAATAACTACGTCTGGTTTAAATTTTGCGTCGACAGATTCCGAATCTCGAGATTTGCCCGTTCGCACCGAAAAGAAATGAGCTTGTGGCAATGCCCTCTCAATCACTGGCAGAGTGCCACCACCGCCCCAAACAGCGCAGCGATCGGTACTTAATACACCTGAGATAAGTGCTTCAAGGCCCACTTGATCTGTGTTGGCTTTTTGCCAGCTGTCATCTTTGCGCCACAATGTATTCACTCCACCGGCTTTAATTTTTAATGGAGATGTTACCGCAGCAGCGCGCAAGCCCAATTGTTCGAGCGTGTTGAAAGCTTGTTCCCACTCTGCTTCCGAAATATCAATAGACCAAAATGGAATTTTAGCCGGAGCAAAAAAATTTCGATGCGTCTCTGGCGACCAAGAATGAAAAATTGGAGACCCCAAAACCGCCGCAAAATTTTTAGTTTTTGCTGGTGTCGCCAACCATTGAAACGGCGAGGGCTGATCGATGGCCGACCCACTGAGATATTTAATAAAATTTATCTTTTGTCGACCCTTCAGATAGAGTCTTACCCAAAACCAACGACCGTCCCCAGAGCGCGGCAAAAAGCTTCGGTTGTTTGGATCGGCCGCCTGCCAAGCAAGTCCTTGTGCGAGCTCTTTAAAATTATTGACTACAACGGCAAGTTTTAAATGCTGACCAGGTGCTGAGGCTTTTTCTATTTTTTCAAACGAAGACAAAAGACTCATCTGATCTAACCTCTCATGAAGAGACAAAATCGAAGCTTGCTTTATATCAACTTCAGAGAATTTGCTATTTTCTAAAGCCCAGTCCCATTCCACATCCTTAAGCTTATCTTTTAGCGCACTTAAGAGCTCAACGGAATTTTGGTGAGAGCGAAAACTCAAAAGAAGTTGAGATTTTGGAGTTGTGTCAAATATCTTCTCAATTTGACGGATTGATAAAATATCATCTCGAAGTTCAATTTTTTTAAAATTTAAAGACAGAATCGGTAAAATTCTATTTTCATAGTCTTGAGGTAAAGTGAACATGACGTCGTTTAATTTTAAACTGCCATCAAAAAAACTCTTCTCAATTCCAGATGGTTCAAGACGCCCTTCTGGCATTAAATAATCCCAAGCGGCTTTACTTTGATAGTTAGACTCACGAGTGTGATACCTTTCAAGATACTCTTCGGATGGTGAAACCTTTGAATTCAATCGCGGTCTATTCGTGAAAATCCTCGCCAATTTATCCGTGCTTCGTCGGATCCAAATAATCTCGACACCCTCAGGGATAAGATCAAGCTCAAACCCCGCACCCAAAGAGATATAATCATAATCTCCAAAAATGGAAGAAAATGTTTCGGCTTCGATCTGCCGAAATTTAGCCTCGCCCTCTTTTTGAAAAACTTCAGAAATGCTACGAGACACTTTTTTTTCAATGATCTGATCTAGATCAGCAAATTTCAATTTTGGAAAATAAACTTTAAGTCTTTCTAAAAGAGTTGTTTTTCCAACGCCGCGATGACCGATCAAAACCTTGGTCATGCAGTAAAGCCTAAAATCTTCCAGAATTCAGGAAAGCTCTTATTGACTACTTCGGGCTTGATGATCTGAATTGGACAAGATTTAAATCGTAAAAGAGCTCCAGCCATCGCCATTCGATGGTCTTGATCAGGATTAAAAACAAAAGCTCGTGGCTTCCAAGTAGGTCCCACGCCATGAATGATCAATCCGTCTTCTAACTCACGAACAACCACTCCGGCCAACTCCAAAAGCTCCGCCGTTTTTTTAATTCGATTGGACTCTTTGTGCACCAACTGCGGGGCACCAAAAAATTTTGAAGAACCCTTCGCAAACGCACAAAGAACCGCAAGAACCGGAAACAAATCCGGACAGTTTTCAATATTCAAATCAATGGGCTGTAAATCTTCAGACTTAAAAACAGTCAGCAAAGAGCCCTGCTGATTGAATTTGACTCCCATTTTTTTAAAAATCTCAAGAAACTTAAAATCTGGTTGTAAGCTTTGCAGATCACAATTGGTGAGCTCCGCTTGACCAGCAAAAACTGCAGCCACGGCCACGACAAAAGCCGAAGAGTAATCCATCTCTGCATGAATTTGATTTTGCGAAATTACTTGCTTGGCAGAAATCGTATGAAGATCACCCTTTCGCCCGATCTGCAAACCCATTTGCTCAGCCATTGCCACAGACATCTGCCAATAGCCTTCAGAGAGTCCATGCCCATGCATTTCAAACTCATATGAAAACGGCAGCTGCCAACTGTTCAGCAACAAAGACGAGGCAAACTGACTTGATTTTTGCCGGTGAATCCGAATGGGAATCAGAGGTTTCTTCCAGCCCTCGCTATGAATCGAAATGGAGTTCTTTCCTAGCTCTGCTGAAACACCCAATTGATTGAGCAAAAAAACTAGATCCTCTTGCGGCCGCTCAAAAAGTCTGGGTGTTCCGACAAGCTTCCAAAAACCAGGCTCACGCGAAGCTCTTAGCGCCATAAAACGAAGAACTGTTCCGGCTTCTCCGCAATCGATATCATTTTTTTGTTTTAGATTCTTTATAGCCGACTTCATGTGACGAACATCATCACAACCCGAATCGCCCTCTATTTTAAGTTCCGGAAAATAGCTTTGAAGTAACAGAGCTCGGTTCATCAGGGACTTCGATGCTGGAATGGGCCCCCGATATTGAAAAGCCTTCACTGAGCTTGCCTTGCCATTTCAGCAATCAGTTCCTGCACCGAAACACTTTCGATCACTGGTCTTCCTGGTGATTTGACAAAGACATACCGAATTTTTCGATTCGTCGAAATTTTTTTATCTTGTAGTAAAAATTTTTGTGGCTGTTTAATTTTTCGTAATAACTTTTTAAGCTCAAAGCGATCTGGCAAATATGAGCCCATGCCACTCAAGCGAATTTCGTAATAAATTTTTGAATTCATCAGGCCGCGAGCAAAGCTCCACTCCACCGCAAAGGCCACTCCCAAAAGCACTGCCAAGCCATGAGGAATTTTCAGCTGAGACTCCCATACATGCCCCACCGTGTGGCCGAGATTCAGCAAATGTCTGATACCAAGACGCTCCTGAGGATCTCGCTGCACGATTCTATATTTGGCCTCGATCATCTGCGGAAGAAGCTTCCAATAATAATCTGAGCTGATGCTTTTTAGCTTTTGACCCTCACGCCACAAGCCCTGGCCTTCAAGCAAGCTGATTTTGATGATCTCTCCGAAAGCCTCAACCACTCGTGCTTCGGGCTGAGTTTTTAGAATAGACTTGATCAGATATATTTCATCCGCGGGGTAAAATGTTCCGATCTGATTTTTAATTTTTGAAACATTCAGTCCCGTTTTACCACCATGAGCCGAATCCACAGCCGCAAGCCAAGTGCTAGGAATTTGCACTAAGCGCACACCCCTCTTAAGAATGCTTGCAACAAAGCCCGCAAAATCACCAACCGAACCCCCACCCAGAACAACCAAAGTGATCTCTTGAGTCGGTAGGCCCTGAGCTAATTTCAAAATTGATTTAATATGCTTAGGGAAAGTATCAATATTTTTTAATTTTTCGCCCGAACGCACCGAGTATTTGCGTTCAAAAGTTTGAATCCACTTTTTCGTCAATACTTGGCGGTCAAAAATTCCATCATAAATTAAAATGGCCGAATCACCAAAAACTGTCGATTTTGGAAGATCATTTTTAAATTTAAGTTTGCTGGCTGGACGAGACGCTTGCATCGCCTTTTACTATGACCAACGACTCACATGATGGCAAGCGACTTGTCGCTCATCACCCAAAGCCGGCAACAAGGGCGGATTTTCTCTGGTGCAAATATCCGTCGCATGCGGACAGCGCCCAGCAAAGGCACAGCCCGGAGGAGGCCTTAGAGGTGATGGCAGTTCCGAAGCCACAAGCTTAGCTTTGTTTGACTGAACCTTAGCAGACAAAGCTTTTGCTGTTGCAAGATGAGGAGTGCTACTTAACAAAAGCTGAGTGTAAGGATGAAGTGGTTTTGTGAACAAATCTTTTTTGCTCGCAAGCTCAACCACTTGCCCCAAATAAAGCACAGCCACTCGATGAGCAATAAACCGAACCACCGAAAGATCGTGAGAAATAAACAAGTAACTAAGCCCACGGCTTTCACGCAGATCTAAAAGTAAATTGAGAACCTGCGCTTGCACCGAAACATCTAAGGCCGAGACTGGCTCATCACAAATAATCAGCTTGGGCTCAGTGACTAACGCACGAGCTATTCCCACTCGCTGTCTTTGCCCACCACTCATCATGTGTGGGTAACGTGACAGAAAATCAGGATTGATCGAAACTGACTGGGCCACTTCACGAACCTTGGTTTCGATATCGGGAGTGCTCATGCCACCTCTTACAACTAAGGGCTCAGCAATAAGATCAAAAACCCTTTTGCGAGGATTGAGCGAGGAGCTGGGGTCCTGAAATACCATCTGTAATTCTGTTGGCAATTCTTGAGCCGAGATCTCATTGATCGACTTGCCGCTCACAAAGACATCGCCACCCTCAAAAGGCTCTAGCTTCATCAAAACTTTAGCCAGCGTGCTTTTTCCGCAGCCCGACTCACCAACAACAGCTAAAGTCTCACCAACTTTGACTGACAACGAGATTCCACGCAGAGCCATCAGCTCTTGAGGTTTCTGAAAAGACCTTGGGACTAAATATTTTTTCTTAAGATTTTTTATATCTAAAATCATAGCGGATTCTCGCAACGAAACTGATGCGATCCTTTGGCTGAAAGCTTGATGCCTTTTTCACTGCAACGAGGAATCGCCCTCTCGCAGCGCCCTTGAAACTGGCAACCCACCGCCCGGTCTTTTAGATTCAAAACAGTGCCTTGAATTGTTGGCAGCCGAAATTTTGGATTGGTCTCCATGTCGACGTCAGCATAACGGCCTGGCAAACATCGCAAAAGCCCCGCCGTGTAAGGGTGAGCTGGCGCACTGATGATCTCTGATGTTTTTCCGGCCTCAACAATCTCGCCCGCATACATAACCATCACTTGATCGGTGTTTTCAGCAATTACGCCAAGGTCATGCGACACTAAAATCAAAGACATGCCGTGGTCTTTTCTCAGGGCCCGAAGCAAATCTAAAATCTGCGACTGAATCGTCACATCTAAAGCCGTCGTGGGTTCATCCGCAATTAAGAGCTTCGGCCTGCAAGCCATAGCCATCGCAATCATCACCCTCTGACTCATACCACCTGATAACTCATGTGGAAAAGTTTTAAGCCTTGGCTGAGGATCAGGGATTCCGACCATTTGCAAGAGCTCCAATGAGCGCGCTCGAGCCTGAGTAGCAGACAGGCCTTCATGAATCTTAAGCACTTCATCAATCTGATCGCCAACAGTGTAACAAGGATTGAGACTAGTCATCGGATCTTGAAAAATCATCGAGATCTGACGGCCACGAATTTTTTCTCGCTCATGTTCAGAGAGCTTCAAAAGATCACGGTCTTGAAATAAAATTTCTCCGCGTGAGACTTTGGCATTCACCGAAGGCAGTTGAAGCACTGCTAGACTTGTCACGCTTTTGCCAGAGCCAGACTCGCCAACAAGCCCCACGGCCTCACCCTCGTTAATTTTAAAATTGAGATCGCGCAAAACAGTGACAACACCGTTCTGAGTTTCAAAATCAACTTGCAGATCTTTGACTTCAAGCAAAGACATTAGATCCGCCTCGTCTTAGGATCGAGAGCATCTCTCAGCCCATCACCTAAAATATTAAATGAAATCACAACAATCAAAATACACAGACCCGGCAAGGTCACAAGCCAAGGCGATGACTCAATGAAGGATCTCGAGTCCGAAAGCATTGTACCCCACTCTGGAGTTGGCGGCTGTGCTCCTAAGCCTAAAAATCCAAACGCGGCCGCATTCAAAATGCCATCACTAAAACCAAAAGTAGCCTGCACCAAAAGCGGAGCCAAACAATTTGGCAAAACATTTTTTACATAAATATGAAACCAGGTGGCGCCAAAACTTTTTGAAGCGAGCACGTAGTTTTTATTTTTTTCTACCAATACCGAAGCGCGCACAATCCGCACCACATTCGGGAGCGATACAATACTCACCGCAATCACCGTATTAATAAGGCTCGGCCCCAAAATCGCGACAACAACAATGGCAAGCAAAAGACTCGGGAGAGCCATTAAAATATCCATCAAACGTAGAATCAAATTCTCGACAAAGCTCCCCAAGGAAGCCGCAAAAAGTCCAAGCAAGGTGCCCACACTCGTCGTAAAAACCACCACTAAAAAACCAATGCCCAAAGAAACTCGCGAGCCATAAATCAACCGAGACAAAAGATCGCGGCCAACATCGTCCGTACCTAAAAGAAATTTTGCCTGCGCGCCCTCAGCCCAAAAGGGTGGTAGCTTCAACGCCTCAGCAAAAACCTCGGTCGGATCATGCGGAGCCAACCACGGTGCCAGCAAGGCAACAACACCGACCAAGCCCACAAGCCACAATCCAATCAGGGCGCCACGATTTTGTTTGAAGAGCCCCCAAAATTCGATCACTTAGACCTCATCTTTGGGTAAACCCACATGTACATAAAATCGATCACTAAATTTAGAAGAACCACCATCGATGCGATGTAAAGAACACCGCCTTGAATCACAGGATAATCACGAGCCTCAACACTTTTTACCAGCCAGCGGCCCACACCAGGCCACGAAAAAATCGTCTCTGTTAAAATCGCACCGGTCAGTAATGAGCCAAAAAGCAAACCAAACACAGTCACAATCGGAATCAGAGCATTGCGAAGAGCATGAATAATCACCACTCGGTAATGACTTAAGCCTTTTGCTTTAGCTGTGCGCACAAAATCTTCTCCCAAAACTTCTAGCAAACTAGATCTTGTCATGCGAGCGATCACTGCCAGCGGGATTGTACCCAAAACCAAAGCTGGCAAAACCAAATGCTTTACAGCACTCTTAAAAGCCAAAAATCCGCCCTCGCCAAACCAAGAATCAATCAGCAAAAAGCCAGTCTTTGAAACTAAGTCATACTCAATGCCAATGCGACCTGAAACCGGAAACCATCCTAAATTCACCGAAAAAAAGATGACCAAAATTAAGCCCCACCAAAAAATTGGCATTGAGTAGCCAATCAACGAAGTCCCGATCACAGCATAATCTAAAACTGAATTGCGCTTGAGGGCGGCCAGAATTCCAAAAGGCAATCCTAGAACCAAGGCCCAAACCATCGATACTACTGACAGCTCAAGTGTTGCCGGAAAGCGCGACCAAAACTCCTCAGAGACAGGACGCTTTGAAACAATAGAAGTCCCCATGTCGCCCACACAGGCATTTTTAATAAAAATAAAATATTGCTCCCAAGCAGGCTTATCGAGACCGAGCTTTTGATTCATCTCAGCCACCACTGCAGGGTCACCCCCGCGCTCGCCCAAAAGATTAGTCACAGGATCGCCCGGAACCATACGAATCAGCGCAAACGCAATCAAGCTTGCACCGATCAAAGTTGGGATCACTGTCAAAAACTTTTTTAAAACTGAAAGAGCCACTACTTGATGTCGACCTTCTCAAAATTTTCTGTGCCGAAAGGATGAATCTGATATCCCGTCACATTGCCAGACAAAGCCCGGTACACACGCGCATGCGCTAATGTTGCCCAAGGAGCCTCGCTCTTAAATATATCCTGCGCCTTCATGTAGAAAGCCGTTCTTTGTTTGATGTCTGTTGTTTGCTTTGCCTTTTGAACTAAATCATTGAAAGGCTTAAAGCACCAGCGAGCCAAGTTAGAACCCGCCTTCACAGCCGAGCAACCAAGCAAGACATTAAAGAAATTATCTGGATCTCCGTTGTCACCCGTCCAGCCCATTTGAATCATTTGGTGCTCACCTTTTTTTGATTTCTCAAGGTAAGTGGGCCAATCGTAAGTCACAAGCTTCACCTTGATGCCAACTTTGGCAAGATCAGCTTGCATCATCTCGCCCATTTTTTTGCCCGAGGGATTGTACGGACGTGACACTGGGAGAGTCCACATCTCAGTCTCAAAACCATTTGGATAGCCTGCTTTTTTTAAAAGCTCTTTGGCCTTTTCGATATTGTAATCATAATCCTGAGTCGAATTATTATAAGACCAAATTGATGGCGGAATTGGATTCTTCGCAAGAGTCGCACGCCCCATGTAAATGGCATCAATGTAAGCGCCGCGATTAAGTGCGTGCATGATCGCCTGACGTACTAGCTGCTTATCAAACGGAGGCTTTTCTGTATTCAAAGCCAAATAGCCGATGTTAAGTCCTTCTTTTTCAAAAACTTGAAGTTTATTATTGCCCTTCATAGCCGGCAAATCCGCAGGGCTTGGTTCAGCAATCAAGTTGCACTCGCCCGCTTTTAATTTTTGGTAACGAACACTCGCATCTGGAGTGATCGAAAAAATTAAATTCTCAATAGCAGGCTTACCCTTCCAGTAAGTCTCATTGGCTGAGTAGCGAATGATCGTATCTTTTTGATAGCTCTTAAACACAAACGGACCTGTGCCGATCGGAGCTGTGTCCATTTTTTCGGGAGTCTTCGCCTTCAACATCACATCGCCATACTCAGCAGACAAAATGCTAGCAAAATCCATCGCAAGGTTGGCCAAAAACGGGGCTTCCTTCTGAGCCAAAATAAATTGCACCGTGTGCTCATCCACTTTTTTTACATCTTTGATGATCTTACCCATTTCCATGCCTTGAAAGTACTCGTAGCTACCGCCGCTGACTTTGGCGTAAGGATGAGTGGTTTCGCGCTGACGGTTGACCGAAAACAAAACATCGTCGGCATTAAATTCACGAGTCGGCTTAAAGCTCTCTGAAGAGTGAAACTTAACTCCTTTTCGAAGCTTAAAAGTAAAAGTCAGTCCATCTTTTGAAATCACCCAGCTCTCAGCCAAACCCGGCTCGACTTCAGTCGAACCCGTTTTGAATTGCACAAGCTGATTATAAACCGTGTGCGAACTTGCGTTGAATGTCGGTCCATCGGTCGCAAGCTGCGGATTGAATGAAGACGGGCTCCCCTCAGAGCAATACACAAAAGTTTTTGCGGCTTGAGCCTGAGAAAACACCATAAGAACTGCTAGAATTGCAAAAATGCGATTCATAAAACTCCCTCAAAATTACAGGCAAGAATAATCAAATACGAACCCCGTCAATTAAACAAAGTCTGGGAGCGGTTTCAACTGAAAAGTGTCGTATTTTTAATGGGTTAACTAACGTTCTACGTCACAGTTCAAATCACATTCCAAATCACAGTCCAAGCAAAAGCCAGAGGCACCGCCCGAGTCGCAGTAACAAGCTATGACATGAGGCTAAATCTTAACGACCCGATTCCAGAGAGGCGGAACCAAAGCGCACAGAAACATCACCGAATAGCCAAAAGGCATCTGACGTGCGCCTTCAGATTCTCGCAGGTCGACAAAGTGCAACTGAGATCTCGTATGATGATGAGCATGCAAACCTAAATTAAACAAAACCGAATTTGTTACAATCGAATACGAGTCCCATGAATGACTGGGCTTCACCGCCTCAAAAATTCCAGGCCTCAACTCCTTGCGGAGGAGTCCGTAGTGCTCCACAAAATCCACAGTCTGTAACATCAAGATCGCAACAAGACTGATAAGCAACCAAACAGCCACGAGCTGAATGGCCACTTGCGAACCGGCACCCGAAAACTCTGCCGCGCTAAAAAGAAGTGCCGACCCCAGAACGGTTCCCAAAAGGTAATGTAACATCCGATTCGAAACTAGCGACAAGCTTTCTGCTCTTAAACGAAGCAACTCAAACTGCCATGAACGAACAAGCCCCATAAAAAAAGATCTGATCCAGTACGAATAAAGCAGTTCGCCTGTTCGCGCAGTCGTCGGATCAAAGGGCGTCGCCACATGACGGTGGTGAACATCCACATGATTAATTCGAAATTGTCCGAAGTTCACGAGCATCAAAAGATAAACTCCTAAAAACCTCTCCCACGCACTTTGTCGATGAATCAGCTCATGCGCCGGATTGATAGCCAATACTCCCAGCAAAATCCCCGTGGTCAGGATAATTCCGAACAACTCAAGTCCGGGAGAAATTCCCGAAGAGATTTGCATTGGCGAACTCAGAGCCCCAAGCAAAACAAAACTACGCCAAAGACTGAGTGCAAGTAAAGTTGTCGAGTATGGAACCGCAAGATAGAAAAGATAAAATGCAACTTTTTTCTCGAAGCCAGATATAGCCTTCACGCGAAACGAATTGAAAATGAAATCCACCAAAGGGTGTCCCAAAAATACAACCAGGCTTCCGGCAAAAACCCAAGATCCACCAACCCAAATTCCGGCCAAACCAACAGCACCAATAAGATGAGCAAAAAGATAAATCATACTGAATTACAAGATCTCCATAAAAATGAGCTTATACGGCTCTAACCAGGTGTCCAGCAAAGGCGTATCTCTGAAAAACCTATCTTTGAACTAAATGACTTCATGTTGCGCAAAGACATGACAAGGCAATGGCCCCGAATAACCCTTACAGAATGAATATTTCAAAACTGTTACTACATTTTTTCATAGGCCTCTCACTTGCTCTGACATCGGCATGCGTTCATGTCAGCACTTCAGAAAATAAGTCTCTCAAACTTGAATCCCCGAACTTCAACCAAAAAGCTGAGGGCAAAACACAAGCTCCTCTTAAAACTGAAGCTATTATTTATAATCAAAGCAAGTATCCCCTCTCAAAATTTTTCAAAAAACTGATGGCAGGAGAACTCAAGGATGCGATTGCAAAAGTAGATCTTAATTACGTTCCATCAAATTCGGACAATACTATCTTAAAAGAACTGATCGATGATGGCTATGTTCCTGTTTTAGTTCGAATAGAAAATCCGACAAGCGAGGCTATGCAAATCGACGAAAGTTCCTTCACCCTTAACTATAATCAGGGTTCATATTCAGCAATTCCATCAGGCGACGTGCCCAGAGAATTTAAACGCTTAAACCCCAACGCCATCGCAGCCAATATCTACAATGTCAGCGCTATTGTTGTTACCGGCTCGGTCATCCTGTTGACTGCTGCGGCAGGAAACAAAGGAGGCTATGTTGAACCGACTCTTTTCTTCGAAAAAGATCCAATAAAATCAAATGTCATCAACAACACAATGAAAACAACCCACATCAACTATCAAAATTTACTGATGAGCTCTCGCACGCTCAACCCTGGAAAAAAAACTCAAGGGCTTCTCTTTTTCAGAAATACAAAAGATTTAGATATCAACGACCTCAAACTTGAGACTCGATAGACAGAAAGCCAAGATCAATCCGTCTTAAGCTTGGCAAAGATCAAAGTCCCGCGACGACGACCATTAAGAACACTGTCAGATCTTAAGTGCGCCTCTTTTTGATAGCCATTTCTGAGTGCCACCGCTGCAGACCGTGTGTTTTTTGAGTCGCAGCGAATCTCGATGCGATAAAAACCAAGCTCAAAACAAGTCTTCTCAATCGTGCGCACAAAATCCGAAATCAGCCCTTGGCCCTCGAACTCGCTTGCAATCCAATATCCCACTTC